>JALOSO010000109.1 GCA_025458385.1 Paracoccaceae bacterium
CGGGTTCGGCGTGATGATTTCATTCTGGTCCATCAGCGTCAGCTTGCCGTCATGTTCCAGCACGCGCTGGATGACGAACATCACATCCGCCCGGCCCGCGTCATATTCGTCAAACACGATGGCCACCGGGTTGCGCAGCGCCCAAGGCAGGATGCCTTCGTGGAATTCCGTCACCTGCTTGCCATCGCGCAGCTTGATCGCATCCTTGCCGATCAGGTCAATCCGGCTGATATGGCTGTCAAGGTTCACGCGCACGCAGGGCCAGTTCAGCCGTGCCGCCACCTGTTCGATATGCGTGGATTTGCCCGTGCCGTGATAGCCCTGGATCATCACGCGGCGGTTGTAGGCAAAGCCTGCAAGGATGGCCAGCGTGGTGTCAGGATCGAACTTGTATGTGCTGTCAATCTCGGGCACGCGGTCGGACCGCGTGTCAAACCCCCGCACCTTCATTTCGGTATCGATGCCGAATACATCGCGGACCGAGATATCCTCGGTCGGTTTCGCCATCTTGTCGAGCATACCGTCAGCCATTTTCATCACACGAAGGTTGGGAAGGTTCAGGCCGGAAGGCCGCGCAGCGTTGATGTAACAGAAAATCCGGGTGTTCAAGGGGCGCGCGGTTGCAATCGGGCAGTTTGATGCCACCTATCAGAAAAAGGCCCGGCGCAAGACCGGGCTGCGCGACAAACGACGCTTGGGAGGGCTGTCATGCTGGGTGCTGCGGAACAGGCCATGTTGGCCGCGATGATCTTTGTCATCATGCTGGGGATGGGGGCGACAATCCACAAGACGGATATCGCCATGGCGCTGGCGCGCCGCCGGGCGTTTCTGGTGGGGATGCTGTGCCAGTTCGGGCTGATGCCGCTGATCGCCTTTCTGCTGGCGCTTGCGCTGCAACTGCCGCCGCCCGTGGCGCTGGCCTTGATCATGCTGGGGGCCACACCGGGGGGCACCACATCGAACCTGTTTTCCTATTGGGCCAAAGGCGATGTGACGCTGTCCATCGCCATGACGGTGGCCTCGACCTTGGCCGCCATCGTGCTGATGCCGCTGGCGATTGCCATCTATGCAACCGAAGGGCTGACGGGTGATGTGGAAATTCCGCTGGCGTCGATTGCCGTGACGCTGGTGCTGGTGACCCTGCCTGCGTTTCTGGGCTATCTGATCCGGGCCAAGAACGTGGTCTGGGCCGCTTGGGTGGAATGGGTGGGATCCGTCGCAGGCATGGTGCTGATTGCAGCGCTGATCGCGAACTTCATCACCGAAAACAGCGCGATGATCGCCGCTGTGCCATTTGGCGAGGTGCTGGCGACCTTGCTTCTCAGCATCTGCGGCTTTGCCGCCGGGTTCACACTCGCGCGGTTTTTCGGCCTTGACCTGATGGCCGCCAAGACCGTCAGCCTTGAAACCGGCATCCAGAACGCGCCCCTGACGATCACGGTGATCGGTCTTTCCTTTGCCGCGGGTGAGGCGCAGGACCAGATGCTGCTGACGGCGGCACTTTATGCGGTATTCGTGGTCATCACATCAACCGTGACCAGTTGGTATTACGCGGGCTTGCGGCAAACGGCCCAATAGGGAAACCCCGCCCCGGATCAAGTCCGGGGCGGGGTTTCGCCGCATGGCAAATGGCACAAAAGGCGCTAGATCAGCGGTATGGAGCAAGGCCGACAAGATCTGATCGTATTCGACGGCACCTGCGTGTTCTGTTCGGCCTTTGCGCGCTTCATGGTGCGGTGGGACAGGGCAGGGCACTTCCGCTTTGTCACGGCACATTCGGCCACCGGGCAAGCCCTGTATCAGCGCTATGGGTTGGACGGCGTTGCGATGACCACGAATATCGTCATTGTGGACGGCGTGCCGCATATCAAACTGCGGGCGTTTTCCGCGGCGATGCGGCGGATCGGCTGGCCTTGGCGGGTATTCGGGGCGCTGGACCTGATCCCGCGCGGAATCGCAGACCCGGCCTATGATTGGATCGCGCGGAACCGCTACCGGCTGGGGCGGCGCGAATGCCCGGTGCCGGGGCCCGACTTGCGGGCGCGATTGATTGAATAGGCGGGTTCTTGTGCTGGGCGGCTATGGCGTGTTCGGCAGCCGCGTGGCCGCTGGGCTTGTGTCCAGTGGCTGGGATGTCGTGGTCGCGGGCCGCTCGCACGCGGCCGCACAGGCCCATTGCGCCCTTCACGGCGGCACGCCCATCGCACTTGACCGTGACGCTGCCGATTTCGCCGCGCAAGTGGCGGCACTGGGCCCCTTTGCCATTGTCGATGCGGCGGGGCCGTTTCAGGCCTATGGCCGCCCTGTGGTGGTGGAGGCGGCGCTTGCTTGCCGCGCGCATCTGCTGGATCTGTCGGATGATGCGGCCTTTACGGCGGGCATATCGGCCTTTGATGGCCGGGCGCGTGCAGTGGAGATTGTCATCCTGTCGGGGGTTTCGACGGTGCCAGCGCTGTCTTCGGCGGTGGTTGCGGACCTTGTGCAGGGCATGACGGATGTGCATCTGATCGAAAGCATCATCCTGCCCGGCAACCGCGCGCCGCGTGGCCTTTCGGTCATCAAGGCCATTCTTGCGCAGGTGGGAAAACCCGTGGCGATCTGGCGTGAGGGCGTGGCAGCCGTGGCAGGCTGGGGTGCTGCACGGCGCATCACGCTTGCCCTTGGCAGCCGAAAGCTGCGCGCCCGCTGGGCAAGCCCGATCGGCGCCCCCGACACGCTGCTGTTTCCTGCGCATTTCAAGGCGCGCAATGTCACCTTTCATGCCGGGCTGGAGCTTTCGGTCATGCACCTTGGGCTGCTGGCGATGGGCTGGCTGGTGCGCCTGAAGGTGATGCGCAATCTGGTGCCGCTGGCTGGCGCGTTGCAAGGGGCCGCGAACCTGCTGAAACCCTTTGGCAGCGATCAGGGCGGCATGCGCGTGCGCGTGCTGGGCGAGACGGCGGCGGGGCCCGTCGCGCGCATTTGGACGCTGATTGCAACCGGTGGCGATGGCCCGCAGATCCCCGCGATGCCCGCGCGGCTGGTCTTGCAGGCGCTGGCCGATGGCCGCATAGCCCCCGGCGCGCGGGCGGCGCTGGCGCCCTTTACCCGCGCCGAAGCCGAACAGATGCTGCAGGCGCATCAGATTGGCGCCGCATCTGTGCAAACCGCAGCCCCCTTTCTGTTTGCGCAGGCGCTTGGCACGGCCTTTGCCGATCTGCCGCCGCCCGTGCAGGCATTGCACCGGGTGATGGATGAACGCCGCTGGCGGGGTGCGGGCCGGGTCACACGCGGGCAGGGGATGCTTGCGCGATTGGTTGCGGCGGTCATGCGCTTTCCGCCCGCGGCCGAACATGTGCCCGTGCAGGTGGTGATGCAGCGCCTTGGTGACAGCGAGCGTTGGACACGCGATTTTGGCGGCCGCCGCTTTCATTCGGTCTTGCGCTGGCAGGGTGGCGTGATGACCGAACGCTTTGGCGCGCTGCGCTTTGCCATTGGCCTGCAGGTGCGGGATGGGGCGTTGCACTATCCCGTCACGGCGGGCTGGGCCTTTGGCATCAGGGTCCCGCGCGCACTGCTGCCGATCAGCGCCGCAACCGAAACCGGGGCCGACGGCCGTGCGCAGTTTGATGTGGCGCTGGCCTTGCCTTGGGTCGGCCCGATTGTGCGCTATCAGGGCTGGCTGACCCCCGCCTCATGATTTTCTGCACAACTGCTGACGGCACGCTGCGCAATGCGCCCGGCAGAACAGTGGCATCGCAACCCAAACGGAGCCTTGCCATGATCCTGTCCCACCGCCTTTACACGTCCACCCTGATCGGCCTGTCCGGTGCCAGTGTCATGGCTGCCATGGGGCAAGGCTATTTTGACCCGGCAATGCTGATGGTGGCCGCCCTTGGTGCCGGTCTTGCCGGGCTACCGGTTGCCAGCCTGTTTGGCGGGCGCGGGCGCGATGGTGCCTTGGCCGCCCTTGCCGGTGCCGTCATGGCCACGGGCCTTGGCGCGGCCCTTGCGGGTTTTGCCACAACACTGATGACCGGCTATGCCGGTGCCATCCTGATCGCACCTGCCGCCGTTTATGGTGCAATCCTTAGCCAGCCCATGACCGCACTTTCCTGGGCCGGCAGCATGGCCGGTGTTCATCTTCTGACACGGCTGGCGCGCGAGGAAGCCGCCTGGCCAGCGCGCTATTCGCGGAAATAACGGCTGTCCTTGATCTGATCCCAGGCCCAGACCACCTCTTGCAAACGGTCTTCATCCCGACGGTCGCCACCGTTCATATCAGGGTGAAGATCCTTGACCAGGCTTTTGTATTGCTTGCGGATTTCGGTTTTTGTCCATGTGTCGCGCGCGTCCAGAACCTCCAGCGCCTTGCGTTCGGATGGCGGCAGTTTGCGCGTGGAGGTTGCCGTGGGCGCGCGGCCCGGGTTCTGCGTGGCATTCGGCCCCAGCAGCGCCATCGGGTCATCCACACCCAACCGCTGCCACGCCCGCCCGTCATCCTTTTGGCTGAAGGGCTTTGTCTCGCGGCCCCAGACACGGTCCTTGTCAATGAACTTCTGGAATTCCTCGTCTGTCGTGCCGTTGAAGAAGTTCCACTTCAGATTGTACTCGCGCACGTGGTCCTTGCAGAACCAGTAGTATTCATCAAGCACATCCGGCGATTTCGGGGCGCGGTAAGCCCCGGCCTGCTGGCACCCCGGATATTCACAGCCCTTGGTCGAGGTCTCAAACGCCCCGGAAAAGCCACGCCGCCCGGTCTTGCGGCGCTTTTTGTCGGCGCTTGCGCTGATGTCGAACTCAAACGGTGCTTTTGCCATGGAATGCCTTTCCGACTCGAGCGAAGGAGTTTAGGGGTTTTGCCAGCAGTTTGAAGGGGGTGCGCAACAAAATGTCGCTGGAAACCGTGTTGCGCGCCCGGCTTGAGGCGGCCTTTGCCCCGACGGCGCTGCAGATCGTCAACGAAAGCCACAAGCATGCCGGACATGCCGGTGATGACGGGTCAGGCGAAAGCCATTTCCGCATCATGATCCGTGCCGAAAGCCTGGCACCCCTTGGCCGCGTGGCGCGTCACCGGGCCATTCACAAGGCGCTGGGCGACCTGACCACGCGCATTCATGCGCTTGCGATTGACGCGGCCTGAGAGGGGCCGCCGTCGCTTCGGGGATTGACCCCTCAGCAACGGCACTGCCGTGGACGGATGTGCCGCGGCGCGCGGGTGGTCAGCGCGATATGCCTTTGGCGAGGATATGTGCGCCAGAGTGTAAGGACATCAGGGGGCGTGCCCTGATCCTGAGGTTTTTTCGGCCGGCGTGCGGTAAAGCCTGAGGGTTGGCTGCGGCCCTTGAACACCAGATCGCAGGCGGCCTGAAAAGCCGCGCTGTCATGGCGCCGGGCCATCGCCTGAAAGGCCACGTCGCCCGCATCCGGCGCATCGACAATCGCTGCCATCTTGCGCAGGGCCGCCGCCTTGGCGGCCGGATCGCCTGCTGCGACATAAAACTTCGGGCAAGGCTGGCACAACGGGCCGGTGTTGGCGGCAAAGGGGGGCAATCGCACCCGTGCCATGGAAGGCATCTTGACGCGGGGGCCCAAGCGGGCATCCGCGGCGGCATTCAGCGCATCGCGGCCGTTCATTCCCGGTACCACCTTCTGTGGCCCTGCAACGGTCGCACCTTTCGGGTTCGGGTCGCAGGTCTTGATCGCAGAATCCGGCATGTCGGGCTGCAATTGGCCGATCTGCTGCCAAAGGGCGATTTGTGCCGCCGGGACAACATCGCCTTTGCCCCGCTGCGCGCGATACCGGGCGTCGATTGCTGCCTGCAGGGCCGCCCGCCGCGCCAACAGTGCGCGGTTTTCGTGCACCAGCACGCCCGGGCCCCAGCATGCCCGCCCCAAACGGTGGGGGGGCTGGGTCCCGGTCCGACCCGCGTCATTTTGTTGACGTGTTCTGACCAAAACTGCCAAGGGCAATTTGTCCAATGGGCAGGCGGATTGAAAGCACTTAACCTTGTAACATGGCTGACATTGCCCATAGCCATCGTCCCAGTGAAGTGGCACTGACGCGCTTGTTCCGCGCGCCGGTGGCTGCGCTGTGGCGCTGTTGGAGTGAGCCCGATATGATCGCGCGCTGGTGGGCGCCTGCGCCGGTGCTGACCCGCGATGTATCGCTTGATCTGCGATCAGGTGGCTTTCTGCTTGCAACCCAGCAAACGCCGGACGGTGCGCAAGATGTGACCGAATATGGCATCCTGCTGGTGGAACCGAAGGCGCGCATCGTGCTGACAGATGTGCTGACGGCCGGGTGGCGTCCGGCCATCAGCCCGGATATCGGTTTCAGCGCGACCATTGGCTTTGCAGGCGAATCCGGGGGCACACGCTATACCGTGGTCGTGCAGCACGCCGATGTGGCCGCCCGCCGACGCCATGAATCCCTTGGGTTTCACGAAACCTGGGGCATTGCCACATCCCAGCTGGGCGCCTTGGCCGAGTCGCTGGGCAACCGCTGACACCGGGTACAGCCGGGCTTTTGCGGCAGGCCCATTGCGCCCGTCAGATGCCCGCCCCGCCCGCCCCCGACAACCATTCCATCAGCGCCGGGCGCACGGTTTCCGCGCCCGCCGCGCGTGCCGCATCAATGACGGCCTTCGCCTCATCCAGATTGACCCGCCGCAGCAGCGCCTTGACCGGCCCGATCGAGGCCGGGCGCATCGACAGGGTGCGCAGACCCATCGCCGCAAAGGCCAGCGCCTCGATCGGGCGGCCTGCATCCTCACCGCAGAAACTGAGCGGCGTGTTCGTTTCACGGCAGCGCCCGATGATCTGTTCCAGAAAGGTCAGGAAACTGGTGTTCAGCGTATCATAGCGGCGGCGCACCAGTTCATTCTCGCGGTCCGCGGCATAGAAGAACTGTTTCAGATCGTTGCCGCCGATGCTGACAAAATCCACAAGGTCAAAGAAAGCCTTCGGCGCAAAGGCGAGGCTGGGCGTTTCCAGCATCGCGCCGATCTTTACCTCTTCGGGCACCGGATGGCCAAGGCTGCGCTCGCGGTGCACCTCGCGCAACAGATGCGCGCGTGCGGCCTGGAATTCTGACTGCTCGGTGATGAAGGGGAACATCACGCGCAAAGGACGCCCGTTCGCCGCCCGCAGCAGTGCCTGACATTGCATCCGCAGCACGCCCGGCTTGTCGAGGCCCACGCGAATGGCGCGCCAGCCCATCGCCGGGTTCGGCTCATCCTGCGGCTTCATATAGGGCAGCACCTTGTCCGACCCGATATCCAGCGTGCGGAACGCCACCGGGCGCCCCTTTGCCGCATCCATAACGCGGGCATAAAGGGCTGCGAGTTCAGCACGTTGCGGCATCTTGTTGCGGACAAGGAATTGCAGTTCCGTGCGGAACAGCCCCACGCCCTCTGCGCCGGATCCCTCCAGGCTGGGCAGGTCCGCCATCAGCCCCGCGTTCATCATCAGTGCCACTGTTGATCCGCAGCGCGCCGTGGCGGGCAGGTGCTTCAGGCTGGCATAGCGCTTTTGCGCCTCGGCCTGCATGGCGATCTTTTCGCCAAAGGCCCGCGCCACCGTCTCATCGGGGCGCAGGTGCACGATGCCCTGATCGCCATCCACCAGAATGGGGTCGCCGTTCAAGGCCTCGGTCGTGATACGGGCCGCGTGAATGACCAAAGGGATCGCCAAGGCCCGCGCGACGATGGCCGCATGGCTGCCGACGCTGCCTTCCTCAAGCACCACGCCGCGCAGCTTGCGCCCGTATTCCAACAGTTCCGCGGGGCCGATGTTGCGCGCAATCAGCACCGGATTTTCCGGCATTTCCGCGCCGGTATCTGCGCCTTGTCCGGTCAGAATGCGCAAAAGGCGGTTCGACAGATCATCAAGATCATGCAGCCGTTCGCGCAGATAGGCGTCCGGCACGCTTTCCAGCCGCGTGCGCGTGGCCAGTTGTTCCTTTTCCACCGCCGCCTCAGCTGAGAGGCCAAGCGCGATATCCTCTTCCATCCGCCGCAGCCATCCGCGCGAATGCGCGAACATCCGGTACGCTTCCAGCACCTGTTTCTGTTCTTTTTCAAGGCTTTCCGCTGCCAGCAGATCATCCACCGACACGCGCAACTGCCCCACAGCGTCGCGGATGCGATCAATCTCGGTCAGCGGATCATCCGCCACCGGGTTCGTCACCACCACGCGCGGCTCATGCAGCCAGACGCGGCCTGCCGCCGCGCCTTCTTGCCCTGTCGTGCCCCGGATCATCACCTGCGTGCGGTGCAGCGCGCGCAGGCCGTCGCCCTCACCGTTGAAAACGCCCAGCTCTGTCATTTCGGCCAGCACCATGGCCACAACTTCCAGCGCGTAAACCTCATCCTCGCTGAATTGCCGCGCGACCTTGGATTGCACGACCAGCACGCCCAGCTTGTCACCCACCCGCTGGATTGGCACGCCAAGGAAGCTGGAATAGATCTCCTCCCCCGTCTCCGGCATGAACCGGAACCCCTTTTCCGCTGGCGCATCCGCCGTGTTCACCGGAATGCCCGTGCGCGCTACGCGCCCCACCAGCCCTTCGCCCAGCCGCATCCGCGTCTGGTGCACGGCCTCGGGTTTCAGGCCTTCGGTCGCGCATAGCTCCAGCGTTTCAGCATCGCGGAACAGATAGATCGAGCAGACCTCGGTCCGCATGCTGTCGGCGATCAGATGCGTGATCTTGTCCAGCCGTTCTTGGCCCTGCGCAGGCACAGCCAGACTGTCACGCAACCGGCGCAGCAGTTTGCGGCTGTCACTTTCACTGCGTTCGGTCATGGCATCCCGTCTTATCTGATCCTTGCGAGCGTTAGAGCATACCCGCGACGAAAACGAAACGTCCGTCAGATGTTCTTCGGATGATCCGACATTGCGCGTATGGCCCGCGTTTTGCCGTAAAGCGCGCGACATGCTTCATTTTTGGTCTGAAAATATCCCACGGGGGGGGCGGGGGGTGTGAAACCCCCCGCTTCCGACGCGCGGGTGCCCGGCGATGCCGATGGCGTTGACCGCTCAGGCCTTCTCCAACGCAAACGCATCATGCAGCGCCTGCACGGCCAGTTCCATATACTTCCGGTCAATCAGAACCGAAATCTTGATCTCGCTTGTCGTGATGACCTTGATGTTGATGTTCTCCGCCGCCAAGGCCTTGAACATGGTCGCCGCCACGCCCGCATGTGACCGCATGCCAATGCCCACGACCGAAATCTTGGCCACGGCATCATCGACCACGACACGGTCATAAACAAACACCCCCGCTGCACTGCCCTCAGCAATCGCCTTTTCGGCGCGCATCACCTGATTGGACGGGCAGGAAAAGGTCATATCCGTGAACCCTTCCTCACTGATGTTCTGGATGATCATGTCCACGTTCACGCCCGCTTCGGACAAGGGCCCAAAGATCGCCGCCGCCACGCCCGGCCGGTCGGCCACGCGCAACAGGGTCATCTTGGCTTCATCGCGGCTGTAGGCCACGCCGGAAACAACTTTTGATTCCATGATCTCATCCTCGTCGCACACCAGCGTGCCTGAAGTTTCATCCGTATCCTCGAACGAGGACAGCACCCGCAGCCGCACCTTGTAGCGCATGGCAAGTTCGACCGA
>JALOSO010000346.1 GCA_025458385.1 Paracoccaceae bacterium
CTGGCAGGGCGCTATACCCTGCTGGAACAAGAAGCGCTGGAAAGCTTTCTGCCCCTGGCCCAGTCGCGCGGCATCGGCATTGTCATCGGCGGCCCCTATAACTCGGGCGTGCTGGCCACCGGGCCGAAACCCGGCGCATTCTACAACTATGACCCCGCCCCTGATTGGGTGCTGGAACGTGTGGGCCGGATTGAGGCCATCTGCCGCAGCCATGGCGTGGCCATGGTCGATGCGGCCTTTCAGTTTCCCTTGCGCCACCCCGCCGTGGTCAGCGTCATTCCCGGCGGACAGGGTGTATCGGAAATGCAGGCCAACGCCCGCGCGGCGGCGGCCACCATCCCCGCCACACTCTGGTCTGACCTTCAAGCGCAAGGCCTCATCCGCCCTGACGCACCTGTCTGACATTTTTGGTCCACAAATATCCCGGGGGTTTGGGGGCTGGCCCCCAATCCGCCGGCCAGCCAAGAGAACCACATGCAGATCGACGCGCACCAGCACTTCTGGCATCCCGGCCGTGGCGATTATGGCTGGATGCCCAAGGATGACCCTATCCTGTCCCGCCCCTATGCACCGGCAGAACTGTGGCCGCAGATGCAGGCGGCCGGCGTTGAGGCGACAGTGCTGGTACAGGCGGCCCCCACGGTGAACGAAACGGAATACATGCTGGGCCTAGCGGACGCAGCACCTTGGGTGCGCGGTGTGGTGGGCTGGGTGGATTTCGAGAACCCAAGCGAGGCTGCAACGCTGCGCAGGCTGGCGGGGCATCCGAAGTTCAAGGGTGTACGGCCGATGATTCAGGATTTGCCCGATGATGGCTGGATGCACCGGGCGGATGTGCAATGGGCCTATCGCGCCTTGATGGACAATGACCTGACCTTTGACGCTTTGGGATTTCCGCGGCATCTGGGGCATTTTCTGGCGCTGTTGAAACGGTATCCGGCGATGCGCGTGGTGGTGGACCATTGCATGAAACCGCAGATTCATGGCCACCCGACAGGGTTTGATCACTGGGCGGAAGGGATGCGCCGGATTGCCGGGGAAACGGGGGCGTTCTGCAAATTCTCGGCATTGATCACCGAGTCGGGGCCGGGCTGGACGGCAGAGGATCTGCAACCCTATGCGGATCATGTGATTGCGGTGTTCGGGGCAGAGCGGGTGATGTGGGGGTCTGACTGGCCGGTCTGCCGGTTACGCGGGGAATATGCGGATTGGCGGGGCGCGGCCTTGGCGTTGACAGCGCATTTGCCGCAGGCGGACCGGGCGCAGATTTTCGGGGGCACGGCGCGGCGGTTCTACCGGCTGTAATCATGCGGACTGCGCGCAAAGAGGCGCGCAGGTTGTTTTTGCCTCGGCTGTCCGGCAAAGGGCCGGACAGCCTCAGGGGTTTGCCTGCGGCGCGGATATTTGTGGACCGAAAATGGGGTCAGAGGTGCAGGCGGACGCGGGCGGCGGTGATGCTGTGGCGTTGATCAGGGGGGGTGGCGCAATGCAAGGCGGCCGCTGTCTGGGCAAAGCTGATGGCCTCGACCATCGTCGCGTCCTGTGCCCAAAGCGTGGCCAATGCACCGGTGAAGGCATCGCCGGCGCCATGGGTGGAGATGACGCGCACAGGGGTTGCGGGGTAGATGTCATCCACACTCGCCACGCCGTGACGGCCAAGTGTGATCAGCACGTTGCCTGCAACCTGATCTTCCAGCGCGCGGGCGGTGCCCATGGGAGAGAGCGTGTCCGCATCCTGTCCGGTCAGGGCGGCGGCCTCGCCCTTGTTCACGATCAGAAGGTCGGTCAGGCCCAGCAGTTCGGGCGACATGGGCCGCGCGGGGGCGGCGTTCAGCACCACGCGGATAAGCACCACGCGGATACCGGCACTGGCGGCGCGGCGGGCGAGGAACAGATTGGCGGCCTCGGGCACCTCATTCTGCAGGATCAGCACGTCGCAGCCGCGCGGGAAGGCGACGCGGGCGGGGTCGAACTGCAGGTTTGCGGCCGAGACGATGACCGCGCCATAGCCGCCGTCGGGTTCGGTGATGGCGACGCTCATGCCCGACGCACCCTCAACGCGGGCGACCTGTGACCGGTCTACCCCTTCACGGTCCAACGTTGACAGGATCGTCGCGGCAAAGCTGTCATGCCCCACTGCCCCCGCCATATGGCTTTTCGCCCCCATCCGCGCGCAGGCAACAGCCTGATTGCCGCCCTTGCCGCCGAAGGCATAGGTCACGCCAAGGCCGGTGACGGTTTCATCCATGCGCGGCAGATGCGGTGCCGCCACCAGAACATCCAGATGCAGTGACCCTGCAATCAGGATGGCCGGCTCAGCCATAAAGCGCCTTGGTCACTATGCGCGTCACGGTCGCCGCATCCTGGCCAGCTTGGGCTTCGCGCAGCGCGGCATCCTTGGAAAGACCGCTGGCAATGGCGCGCAAGCGGTCGGTCAGATGGATATTCGCGCGTGCCTCGGCCACAGGGTCCATCCCGCCGTGATCTGGAAAAGTGTCGAAATAGATCACGCCATCATAGCCCGCCGCGTCAAGGGCCACGAAGAGTTCGACCGTTTGCACCGGATGCACGGCGCCTGCGATCAGCCCGTCATCGCGTTTGCCGTAGCCATCGTTCAGGTGCACACCCAGAATGCGGCTGTAACGCGCGGCGAGTTGGGCCGCTTGTGCCGGCATTTCGCCTGCAAAAAGCACATGGCAGAAATCGAGCGTCACGCCGGTATTGGCGCGGTTCACCTCGCGCAGGGCCAGCAATGTGGTACCCATATCCGGCATCAGCGCAAAGGCGCGGGGTTCGTTCGGTTTGTATTCAAGCGCGATGTCGATGGCGGGGTTGTGATCCGCCACTTCGGCTATCGCCGCCAGTGTGTCATCCCACATGCGCGCGTAATTGCCCTGAAAGCTGTAATCGAACCCGTCCTGCCCCATCCACAGCGTCATCACCTGCCCGCCCAAGGCCGCGCAGGCATCTATCCCGGCCTTGGTCAGGTCAATCGCCGCACGGCGCACGGCTTTGTCAGGGTGGGTAAAGGCCCCAAGGCGAAAGCCGGGGTCGGTGTAATAGCGCATGGCAAGGCCGTTCAGCGCCATGCCCTGATCGGCCAGCAGGCCCGCAATGACGCGGGTCGAATGAGGCGCGAAATGGTCAGGATAGTTGAGGTCAGCCGCCGTAAGCCCCCCGACCAGCCCCGCCTTGGCCAGCATTTCGGCCACCGTGTCCTTGCCCTGCTTGAAGGCGTTCAGGCGTGCGGCATAACGGGGGCGATTCGGGATGGTCATGCGATGAACAGGTCTGGCCGGGCACGTTCCAGCGGTTCCAGATAGGTGATCAGTTGCCGCAGGTGGTGCTGCACCGCCACGCGCGCACGCTCTGCATCGCGCGCCTCAAGTGCGGCCAGAATCGCCCGGTGTTCTTCCAGCGTCGCCGCCGCCCGGCCCGGAACGGGCAGCACCAGTTGCCGCGCGCGATGCACATGCAGCCAGGCCGTATCCGACACCTGCGCCAGCTTGCGGAACCCGGTAAACGACAGCAAGAGTTCGTGCATCGCCCCGTCCTGCGCGTAAAAGCCCGCCGTGTCGCCATCCGCAATCAAGGCCGCCTGCACCGTGATGTTGCGGCGCAGTTGCGTCAGCTGATCATCCGTGATCCGCGGGGCGACCCTTTCGATCGCAGCCACCTCGATCGCCTCGCGCAGAAACGCGGCCTCGCGGATTTCCGGCATCGAAAAACGTGCCACAAATGTGCCGGCCTGCGGGATCACATCCACCAACCCCTCGGACGCAAGCCGCGCCACTGCGTCTGCAACCGGGCTGCGTGATACGCCCAAGGCCGCGCAGATCTCGGGCTTGCGCAATATCTCGCCGGGGCGATAGGCAAGAGACAGGATCGCACCGCGCAAGGCCTGATAGACACGCTGGCCCAGCGAGCCGGCAAAAGCATCAAGCGAAGGCAGGCGGATCGGGTCTTGTCGTTGCGGATCGGGTGCCTGTAGCATGCTAACATGTTAGGTGATGCGCTGTCAGGTGCAACCACCTTTCCGACCCAAAGCGAAAGGTGTTGTCGATGACTGGTCACACGATCCGGCTGCACTCCGGCGACAATGTGGTGATTGCGCTGGTTGATCTGCCTGCAGGTGCCGTTGTTGACGGCGTGACGCTGACGGGCGCCGTGCCGCGCGGGCACAAGATCGCGGTTGCGGACATCGCGTCTGGCGGGCTGGTGCTGCGTTATGGGCAGATCATCGGGCAGGCCTTGGCGGATAT
>JALOSO010000347.1 GCA_025458385.1 Paracoccaceae bacterium
GCAGGGCGAGGCGCAGCACGGGGTGACGTGGCACCGGATTGAGGGCGGCGTGGACGAAGGCCGGGTGCTGGTGCAGCGGATGTTCGACATCGCGCCCGAAGAGACAGCGCTGAGCCTGAATACCAAGTGTTTCGCGGCAGGGATGGAGAGTTTTCCGGATGTGATGGCAGCGCTGGAAGGCGGGGTGGCAGGTGTGCCCCAAGACCTGACGCAACGCAGCCTGCATTTGCGGGCTGACCGGCCGGCGGCGCAGGGGCGGATTGATGTTTACGGCCCAGTCGCGCAGGCAATGCGGCTGATCCGGGCCTTGGACCACGGGCGCTATTGGAACCCGCTGACCCGCTATTGGAACCCGCTGACCGTGCCGAAACTGGCGGTGCAGGGCCGGGTGATCCGGGTTTCCGGGGCGGAACCTGCCATGGGTGTGGGCGCGCCGGGGCAGGTTCTGGCGGCGGGCGCGGGCTGGGCCGAGGTCGCCTTTGCGGATGGTGCGCTGCGCCTGACGGGCCTGCGCGATGCGGGCGGGGTGGTTGACCTGACAGGCGTGGCGGCGGTGGATGCGCTGACGGACAGTGCTGCGCTGACGGCAGCACTTGCCGCCGTGGCCCCGGACGAGCCGCGCCTGCGCAAGGCCCTGGCGCAGATGCAGCCCGTGGCGATTGGCACGCAGGGCGCGGGCACGCCCGATTGGCGCAGCCTGCCGGTGGAGGGCGATCTGCCCCTGCTCGCCGCCGGAATGCTCCGCCTTTCCGGGCAAAGCGCGGGCGATGTTGCCTATGGCCTGCCGGGCGATGCCTACCTGTCAGGCTGGGCGCCATGGCGCTTTGATCTGTCCGCCCCGCTGCTGCCCTTGCCCGCCCTGCGTCAGTTCCCACACGATCTGCTGGCGCGTGATCCCGCTTTGGCGCGTGTCACCATCCCGCCCGTCGGCATCAGCCCCAAGGGCCAGCCGCTGCCCGGCACGGCCATCACCCTGACCCCCGGCCAGATGCATTATGACGCCGCGCGCCTGCCCGATGGCCCGACCATTGCCGCGCGCCTGTCGGCCTTTGCCACGGCAGCCCGCGCCAACCCCGGCATGGCCCTGCGCGACCTGCCGTTCCTTCCGGAAGACGAGTTGCGCCAACTGCTGCACCACTGGAACCAGACTGCCACGGATTACGATCGCAGCCAGACCATCGCCACCGCCTTTGCCGCGCAAGTGGCGCGCACGCCCGATGCCGCGGCCCTTGTATTCGAAGGCCTGACGCTGACCTACGCAGACCTTGCCACGCGCGCCAACCGGGTTGCCCATGCCTTGCGCGGCCTTGGTGTTGGCCCCGGCACGCTGGTTGGCCTGCACCTGCGGCGGTCGGCTGATCTGGTGATCGCCGCCCTTGGCATCCTGCAGGCCGGTGGGGCCTATGTGCCCATGGACCCGGCCTATCCCGCTGATCGTACAGCGCTTTACATCGAAGACAGCGCCTGTGCGGTCATCGTCACCGATGCCACGCTGGCCGCCAGCCTGCCATCCCACACAGCCCAAGTGCTGACAATGGGCGCATTGCCTGATGCGCCACAGGTGGAACCCACCGCCACCCCCGCTGACCTTGCCTATATGATCTATACCTCTGGCAGCACCGGGCGGCCCAAGGGTGTGATGGTTGAGCATCGCAACGCCATCAACTTTTTCGCTGGCATGGACGCGCGCATCGGCACCACACCCGGCACATGGATGGCCGTCACCAGCCTGTCATTCGACATTTCCGTGCTGGAGCTGTTCTGGACCCTGACGCGCGGCTTCAAGGTGGTGATCACATCCGATGAAAACCGCACCTTGGTGTCGGGTGGCGCATCCCTCGGCGGCATGGATTTCTCGCTCTATTACTGGGGCAATGATGATGGCGCGGGGCCTGCAAAGTATGACCTGCTGCTGGAAGGCGCGAAATTCGCCGATTCCCATGGCTTTACCGCCGTCTGGACGCCCGAGCGGCATTTCCATGCCTTTGGCGGGCCTTACCCGAATCCGTCCGTCACGGGCGCGGCCGTTGCGGCGGTGACCAAGAATATCGGCGTGCGTGCAGGCTCTTGCGTGGCACCCTTGCACCATCCCGCGCGCATTGCCGAGGAATGGGCAGTGATTGATAACCTGACGAACGGGCGCGCGGGGATTGCCTTTGCGTCTGGCTGGCAGCCCGATGATTTCGTGCTGCGGCCCGAGAACACGCCGCCTGCGAACAAGGCCGCCCTGCTGGCCAGCATTGATCAGGTGCGCAGGCTTTGGCGGGGTGAGGCGGTGGCGTTCCCCACGCTGAAAGGCGAATTCGCCCTGCAAACGCAGCCGCGCCCGGTGTCGCGCGAATTGCCCGTGTGGGTGACGACCGCCGGCAACCCCGACACATGGCGCGAGGCGGGTGCGCTTGGGGCGAATGTGCTGACGCACCTGTTGGGGCAAAGCGTGCAAGAGGTGGCGGACAAGATCAAGATCTACCACACCGCATTGCGCGCAGCGGGGCATGACCCGGCCAACCACGCGGTAACCTTGATGCTGCACACCTTCATTGCCGCCACGCGCGAAGAAGCGCGCGAAATTGCGCGCGAGCCGATGAAGGATTACCTGCGCGCCGCGGCGGGGCTGATCAAGCAATATGCCTGGGCCTTTCCGGCCTTCAAGAAACCGCAAGGCGTGGCCAACCCGATGGATATCGATATCGGCAGCCTTGCCCCGGATGAGCTGGAGGCGATCCTCGATTTCGCCTTCCTGCGGTATTTCGA
>JALOSO010000110.1 GCA_025458385.1 Paracoccaceae bacterium
CGCCGCCGCCACATTCGCCGCCAGCGCCCAAACCGGCACCGGCCAGCCCACCACCCGCGCCACCGCCGCCACGCCCAGCACCGCAAAGCCGATGCGCACCGCGCCCAGGCCCTTGCCCAGATCAATCGCCCGCCCCAGAAACAGCGCCGCCAGCGCCCCCGCCAGCCCCGTCAGCGCCATCGCCCCACCAAAGGCCGCATAGCTGGACCCCAGCGTCAGAAACAACGCGATCAGCCAGGCAAAGTGAAAACACCCCGTCCGCAAGCCATCCGCAAACAGGATCGCCCGCGCCGCCCGCTTCGTCTCCTCCTGCATCTCCGCCACATCCGCCACCGCCGGATCAGGCCCTGCCAGCACTGGCAGCGTCGATGCCGCCATCGCCAGCCCTACCACCCCGAACGCCACAATCGGGCTGAACATGGTCAGCAGCAGCCCCGTCACCGCCGGGGCCACGATCCCCATCACCATCCCGATCATCTCCACCGCACTCGTCTGTGCCCCGCGCAGATGATTATCCCCCAGCATCGCCACATAGCTGTGATAGGTCGTCCAATACAGACTGCTGCTGAACGCCCACAGCGCCAGATAGCCCACCAGCAGCGGCCCCGTCCCCGTCACCTGCGACAGGATCGGATAGGTTGCCGCCTCTGCCAGAATCGCGAACACCAGCGCCCGCCGCATCCCCACCCGCCGCACCAAGGGCAGCACAGCCATGCGAAAGAACATCCGGCTGCCGAACATCACCGCAATCGCCAGCAGCACCACCGGCGCCGAAATCCCCGCCTTCAGCAGATAGATGAACGCAAACGCCTCACCGCCATAAGATGCAAAGGCCTGCAAACCCGCATGCATATAGATCAGGTTGACCGAACGGTTGCCGAAATACCCCATCACTCAGGCCTGCGCCGCCGCCACGAAGGCCGCAATCCGCGCATGATCCTTCACCCCCGGCGCGGATTCCACGCCCGATGACACATCCACCTGCCGTGCCCCCGTCAGCCGCACCGCCTCTGCCACATTCGCAGGCGTCAGCCCCCCCGCCAGCATCCACGGCCGCAGCCACTTGCGCCCCACCAGAAGCCGCCAGTCAAAGGCCAGCCCGTTGCCCCCCGGCAGATCCGCACCCTTTGGCGGCTTTGCGTCGATCAGCAGCTGATCCGCCGCAAGGCTCATCTCCATCAGCCCCGCAAGGTCTGCCTCATCCGCCACGCCCACAGCCTTCATCACCGGCAGGCCGTACCGCGCCCGCACTTCTGCCACGCGCGCAGGCGTCTCGTGCCCATGCAGTTGCAACATGTCCAAGGGCACAGCCTCCACAATCGCATCAAGGCCTGCGTCATCCGCATCCACCACCAGCGCCACCTTCGCCAGCCCCACCGGCGCGGCCAGTGCCAGCGTCCTCGCCTCCGGAATGGTCAGATTGCGCGGCGACTTCGCAAAGAACACGAAACCCGCATAGGCCGCCCCCGCCGCCGCCACTGCCGCAACATCAGCCGCCGTGCGCAGCCCGCAAATCTTCACCCTGACATCCGGCATCAGCGTTTCGGCCCGTCCAGCAGCGTCAGAATGTCATCCTGCGCCTCACCCTTGGCATCCCGCATCTGCGCAAGCTCGCGCTCCAGCCGCGCCACTTCGCGCGACTTGACACTCGCCGTCGTGCGATGCGCCCCTTCGCGCCACCATTCCCACACAAAGCCGATCAGCAGGCCCGCAATGATCCCTGCGAAAATCGGCAGAAACAATGGCATCACATAGCCCTGCGGCCAGCCAAGGACGGCCGCCAGATCATCCGGCAGCAGCCGCACCGTCACCGGCGCCCGGTTCGCCAGCGCGACCGTCAGCAACATCAGCCCAAGGGCCGCAATCATCAAAAGGCGTAGGGCGCGGATCATGGGTCAGCCACCGGTCATCACGAATGCAGCCGCAAGTATCGGCGCATCCGCCCCGGCCCGCAAGGCAACTTTCAGTTGCTGTTCAACCGGTCACGCAACAGTTTGCCGGTCTTGAAGAACGGCACTTTCTTGTTGTCGACCTGTACCGCCTCGCCGGTCCGCGGGTTGCGGCCGACGCGGGCATCGCGCGCTTTCACCGAAAACGCCCCGAAGCCCCGCAATTCCACCCGGTCGCCCTTGGCGAGGGCATCGATGATCTCTTCAAACACCGTATTCACGATCCGCTCGACATGGCGCTGTGTAAGATGCGGGTTCTCATCCGCAATTTTCTGGATCAGTTCCGAACGGATCATCCAAGCCCCCCCTGCGGTCACCCCGTTGGGCGGGGACGCCGCGTTGTTGTTGTGGCCATGACTATAGGCGCAATAAAACCTGCCGCACAAACGAAAACAAAGGAATAGACAACGAAAGCAAATGGGCCCCGGCTATTCCCGGGGCCCACAGGTGACGAAACTTCGTCAATCAGTTGCGGTCGCCACCCTTAAGGGCAGCGCCAAGGATATCGCCCAGGCTGGCACCCGAATCGGATGAACCATACTGCTCGACGGCTTCCTTCTCTTCCGCGATCTCGCGTGCCTTGATCGACAGGCCCAGTTTGCGGGTTTTCGGGTCGATGTTCGTCACCCGAACGTCAACCTTGTCACCCACCTGGAAGCGTTCCGGCCGCTGGTCGGCACGGTCACGGCTCAGGTCGCTGCGGCGGATGAACGACTTGGCGCCGTTGTATTCCACCTCGACGCCACCTTCTTCGATCGCGCTGATCGCCACCGTGATGATCGCACCGCGCTTTACGCCGTCAACCGCATCGGTGAAGGTGTCTTCGCCCAGGGCCTTGATCGACAGGCTGATGCGTTCCTTTTCCACATCCACTTCGGTGACAGCGGCCGTAACCGTGTCGCCCTTGCGGAAGTTCTGGATCGCCTCTTCGCCGCGCTGATCCCAGCTGATGTCCGACAGGTGCACCATGCCGTCGATATCGTTGTCGAGGCCAACGAACAGACCGAATTCGGTGATGTTCTTGACTTCGCCTTCGATGGTCGACCCAACAGGGTGCGTTTCTGCAAACACTTCCCACGGGTTGCGCTGCGTCTGCTTCAGGCCCAGCGAAACACGGCGCTTGGCGCTGTCGATTTCCAGCACCATGACGTCGACTTCCTGGCTGGTCGAGACGATCTTGCCGGGATGGACGTTCTTCTTGGTCCAGCTCATTTCTGACACGTGGACCAGACCTTCGACACCGGCCTCCAACTCCACAAAGGCGCCGTAATCGGTGATGTTGGTCACGCGGCCCTTGTGAACTGAACCATAAGGATAGGCCTTTTCAACCGCATCCCACGGGTCCGACTGCAGCTGCTTCATGCCCAGCGAAATGCGGTGCGTGTCCTTGTTGATCTTGATGACCTGCACTTTGACCGTTTCACCGATCGTCAGAATTTCCGACGGGTGGTTGACACGGCGCCATGCCATGTCGGTCACGTGCAACAGGCCGTCAACGCCGCCCAGATCCACGAACGCACCGTATTCGGTGATGTTCTTGACCACGCCATCCACCGTCTGACCTTCGGTCAGGTTGCCGATGACTTCGGCACGCTGTTCGGCACGCGATTCTTCCAGGATCGCACGGCGCGAGACAACGATGTTGCCACGGCGACGGTCCATTTTCAGAATCTGGAAGGGCTGCTTCATGCCCATCAGCGGGCCAGCATCACGCACAGGACGCACGTCAACCTGGCTGCCCGGCAGGAACGCCACAGCGCCACCCAGATCAACCGTAAAGCCGCCTTTGACACGGCCAAAAATGGCACCGTCAACACGGGTTTCGGAAGCATAGGCTTTTTCCAGACGATCCCATGCTTCTTCGCGGCGGGCTTTCTCGCGCGAAATCTGTGCTTCACCACGGGAGTTTTCCACGCGGTCAAGGAACACCTCGACCTCGTCGCCCACGTTGATATTCGGGGCCTCACCGGGGTTTGCGAATTCTTTCAGGTCGATGCGGCCTTCCATCTTGTAGCCGACATCGATGATGGCCTGGCCTGCCTCGATGGCGATGACCTTGCCTTTAACGACCGTGCCCTCTTCGGGCGTATCAATTTCAAAGCTTTCCTTCAGCAGGGCTTCGAAGTCTTCCATGGTTGCTTTAGCGCACATATAGATCAGTATCCTTTTCTCGTCGTCTTTTCACTGGCCAAGCGGTTGGCTCCGCCGGTCTTTGGATGGACTGCGGAAAAACACGAACCTGACCGGAAAACCGGGCCAGACACACGCCTTTCACAGAATGCGGGGGCTATAGACGGTTTGGACCAACAGGGCAAGGGAAAGCGATGCAGTGGAACATGCGTCGCAGGGCGGCGCATCCTTCGGCGCGGGCCTAAAAATTTCCTCCGAAAATTTTCAGTCCAGCCCCAATCGCGCGGCCCCGAAACCCGCGGCTTCAAAGGTCGCCATGACGCGTGCTTCAAACGCGGGCCCGTACAGGTTCAGGCAATTCATCCCCAGATACCAGAACATGAACTGCGCATAACCCCCGGGTGGTCGTGCCAGCAGCCGCTCCAGCGCCCCGGCAAATTCCCCCGGTTGCCGCACCGTTTCGCAGATGTGATGAAAGTCTGACTGCCCGAACAGGATCGCCGGCTTGCGGTGCAAAAACCCTTCAAGCGCCACGGCCGAATTGAAACTGACCGTGCAGACCGAGGCTGCAATGATGTCATGCACATTTGCCATCGTCACCGTGACAGGCAGGCCTTCGGCCAAGGCCGCATCAATGATCTCGGCATCATCCTCCGCCGCAAGGGGGTGCGGCTTGACCAGCACCTGCCGGCCACCGGCCCCCGCACAGACCGCCCGCAACAG
This sequence comes from Paracoccaceae bacterium, assembly GCA_025458385.1. GTDB lineage: Bacteria > Pseudomonadota > Alphaproteobacteria > Rhodobacterales > Rhodobacteraceae > JAAFHS01. The sequence goes on from JALOSO010000110.1 coordinate 4,803, forward strand.
CTCCAGTGGCGTGCAATGGGCCAACCCCTGCTGCAGCGGGCGCAAGCCTTGCAGGAACACGGCGATCGCGCCCGGTGCAAACGCTGTCACCCGCTCCATCTGGTCGCGCCGCGATTTCCGCAGCGCCAGAAGGTCTGCCCGCATGGCTTCAAAGAACGGCCCTGCGACGGCGTAATCTATCTTGCGCGGATCATAGACCCTGGTTCCGATGCTGCTTTCGGCCTGCACGCCCTGCGGGTCCAGATGCCAATAGGGCTGGATATAGGCCACCGCCGCATTCAGGATGCCCGGCCCCCGCAGCCGCCCCATATCGACGATATGCAGATCGCCGTCGTCATAGTGTTTGGCCGCCCCGGGCGTGGAATCGCGCGGGCCATCGCGCCGGTCACGCACCACGATCTCTGCTCCGCGCGGCCGGAACACCTGATCCAGCCGTCGGAAAAGTGCAAGGTATTGATGCGTGTCCAGATATTGCCCCGGCACATGAAAGATCAGTCTTGCCTTGACCACCCTGCACCCCGTTCCGTGCTGCCTTGCCGCGCCTCAGATGTCGGCCCCCTGTCAGCGATGGTCAAGCCCCGCCAAGCGCCGCCTCGACGGCGGCAATTGCCTGCGCCACGGCCTCATCCACCGTCATCACGCTTGTATCCAGTACAACGGCACCATCCGCCACCCGCAACGGCGCATCTGCCCGCCCCATGTCGCGCGCGTCGCGCGCCTGCACTTCGGCCAGAACGCGGGCCTCGTCCCCACCCACCTCCAGCCAGCGCCGATGCGCCCGAACCGGCGCACTTGCCGTTACATACAGTTTCACCTCTGCCTCTGGGCAGATCACCGTGCCGATATCGCGCCCGTCGATCACGGCCCCGCCTTCGGCCCGCGCAAAGCGCCTTTGGAAATCAACCAGCGCCGCCCGCACCGCCGGGATCGCCGCCACCACACTGGCCGCCTGCCCGGCATCCAGCGTGCGCAGGTCATCCCGTTGCAAATCCCGCCCTGTCAACGCTTTGGCCGCCATCACCGGATCGCCACCCTTGGCCCCGACGGCCCGGTAAAGCAGGCCGGAATCCAGATGCGCAAAGCCGAACCGCGCCGCCAATGCCCGCGCAATCGTACCCTTGCCCGCCGCCGCCGGCCCGTCAATCGCCACCGTAAAGATCATGCCACCCTCATTCGCTGACGGCCTCATAGCCTGCCGCGCGGCCCAGATCACCCCCTTCTGCGCATGATCGTGACCTGCGCTGCACAAAGCCTGCACAACCCGCAACCGAACAAGGCTGCGCCCCTGACAGGAGATATCCGATGCGCCTGACCCTTCTTCATCCCGCCCACACCTCTATCGGCAGCCGCGTGCCGCGCGAACACCTGCCGCCCCTTGGCCTTTTGGCCATCGGCGGCCCGCTGATTGACGCCGGCCACCATGTGCGGCTTGTCAACGCTGACCCCGGCAACTGGACGGTCGGGGCCACCGTCACCGCCACCCTTGCGACCCACCCCGAGGCCGTGCTGATCGGCCATTCCGGCAGCACATCCGTCCACCCCACAGTCGTGCAGATCGCCACGCTTTTGAAGGCCAGGAAACCTGACATCACCATCATCTACGGCGGCGTTTTCCCCAGCTACCACTGGCAGGATATCCTGCGCGCCTGCCCCGCCATCGACATCATCGTGCGCGGAGAAGGCGAGGCGACCGCCCCCGCCGTCATCGCAGCCCTTGCCAACGGCACTCTGCCCACCACCCCCGGCATCGCCTACCGCGCAAACGGCATCCCCACCGCCACCGCACCCGCCCCCATGCTGCGCCAGCTCAACACCCGCATCGGATGGGAGCTGATCGATTTCACCCAGCACAGCTACTGGGGCGGCAAACGCGCCGTTGTCATGCAATTCTCCCGCGGCTGCCCGCACCTGTGCACCTACTGCGGCCAGCGCGGGTTCTGGACGCAATGGCGCCACCGCGATCCCGTGGCCTTCGCCGCCGAGATCGCCCATCTGCATCGCACCTATGGCGTCGAACTCATCAACCTTGCCGATGAAAACCCCACCTCATCGCGCAAGGCATGGGAGGCGTTCCTGCACGCCATGATCGCCGAAGATGTGCCCGTCCTTATCGTCGGCTCCACCCGCGCCGATGATATCGTCCGCGATGCCGACATCCTGCATCTGTACAAGAAGGCTGGCTGCATCCGGTTCCTGATGGGGCTGGAGGGCACGGATGAAGCCACGCTCGCCACCGTCAAAAAGGGCGGCACGCGCGCCAAGGATCAGCAGGCCATCACCCTGTTACGCCAGCACGGCATGATCGGCCTCTGCACCTTTGCCGTGGGGTTCGAGGAGGAAACCGATGCCGATTACGCCCGCCTTCTGCGCCACCTGCTGCGCTATGACCCCGATCAGGTGATGAGCGTTTATGCCACGCCCCACGGCTGGACGCCGTTCCACGGCCAATCCGCCCACCGCCGTGTCATCCAGACTGACCTGCGCCTGTGGGACTATAAACATCAGGTGCTGGAGACGCCAAAAGTGCCTGCATGGCGCGTGTTCCTTTGGGTGAAACTGATCGAGGCCACGCTGCAACTGCGGCCAAAGGCGCTGGCCCGCGTGTATCTGCACCCCGACCCCGACATCCGCCACGCCATGCGCTGGTACACGCGCATGGGCAAAGGCGTCTGGCTGATGGAATGGCGCGATTGGCTGCTGCGGAGGGCCAAGCCGGGGCAGACAGTGGCGGAGTTCTGGGGGGCCGCGCAACTCGTGGAAAACAGCATGGTGCGGCCCGCACGTACCGCCGCCTGAGCCGATTTCTTCAAAGAAATCGGACCGGAGCCTTCAAAGGCTCCGAGCCGGAATTTTCGAAAATTCCGGCTTCGGCCCCACCGTTCAGCCTATACCTGATCCAACGCCCCCTGCACTGCCGCAAAGAATTCCCCCACCTGCCGCCCATCCACCAGCGCGTGATGCACCTCGATCGTCATCGCCATGCTCCACCGCCCGCTGCCCTCGACGATCTTGCCCCAGGACACCCGTGGAATGCAGTCCTGCGCATGCGGCAGCGCATTGTTGATTGAAGAATAATCCAGCCAAGGCATTGCCGACAGATAGGCCACGTCGTCGCGCCCGCCGTTGTTCGCGTTCAGATCGCCCCCCGCCGCCACCTCGGCAATCAGCGCCGCCGCGCAGCCATCGAACGCCGCAAAGTCCGGCTGCCACGGCACATAGGCATAACGGAAATTCCCGTCCGCCAGCGGCACCGTCATCGACAGGTCAACCCTGTCATAGCGCGTCACCACATCCCCCCTGAACCGCATGCAAAGCTCCGGCACCGCATGAAGGCCCGCGCCAATCGCCCAAAGGCAGGCCCGGTAAACCGATACCCCCGCCGCCTTCTGCGCCATCACATGGCTGACATCCACCCGCGCCGTCACCGCATAATGCGGCTTTTCATAGCTGCGAAAAAGCCGGAACTGATCCGCCCGCGCCCAGCAGTTCAAATCAACAATCAACCCTGCCATCGCTGCCATATCCCCCACAGTGCCACGACCGCAGCTAGCACCAGAAAGCCGAACTTGGCACCCGTATGAAGGCCGAGCGTTGCAACCTTCCCCATGTCAGCCAAGCCACGGGTCAATCGCAACGTCACCTGCCAGTTTTCCAGCAGATCAAACCCCAGATAGGCCCGCAGGTCGCGCCCAATACCACCGCCGCACGGTCAGGATCAGCGCAACCGTCAGCCCAAGATCAGCCCAAGGTCCGCCCGCTGCAGCGGCCCCAGCTCGACAGCCTTTGCCCGCCCGCTAAGCCCGTCAACCTATGCCAGCGCCTTGAAATGTCACACGGCCGCAGATGAAACGGCAGCATATCCCACATGGCCCTGCGCTCCAAATTGCCCCCGGATCAGATATGCGCAGGCTGCCAAGCCGACAGGGATCAACTTGATGACATTCCCAGCCTTACCATCCCCGGCGCCCGCCACAATAATCAGCCCCGGTGCGTTCACCGCGCTAGACAAACCATCGGCACCCTTGGGGCAAAGCTATCCCATCAAGCGGACACCCCTATTCCAGCACCGCCCCCAGCCCCCGCATCAAGCCCGTGAACACCGGGAAAGACGTGGCAATCGGGCTCGCATCGTCCACCGAAATCGCCGCCTTCGCTGCCATCCCGCAGACAAGGAACGACATCGCAATCCGGTGGTCGATATGGGTGGCGCAGGTTGCCCCGCCCGGCACCCCGCCTGCACCCATGCCATGCACGATCAGCGTGTCCTCATCTTCCTCCACCCGCACGCCGCAGGCCTCCAACCCCCGCGCCATTGCATCGATCCGGTCGCTCTCCTTGACCCGCAGCTCCTTGACCCCCCGCATCACCGTTTTGCCCGTCGCAAAAGACGCCACCACCGACAGAACAGGATATTCATCAATCATGCTCGGCGCCCGGCTCTCCGGCACCTCGATCCCTTTCATATCCCCGCTGAACCGCACCCGCAGGTCCGCCACCGGCTCCCCGCCCTCTTCCCGCGGGTTTTCAAACACAATGTCCGCCCCCATCTCTACCAAGGTCAGATACAACCCGTTCCGCGTCAGGTTCTGGCTTACCCCCGGCACGCGGATATCCGACCCCTCCACGATCAGCGCCGCGCACACCGGAAACGCCGC
>JALOSO010000111.1 GCA_025458385.1 Paracoccaceae bacterium
AGCGCATCCGTCGGGTCCGCCCCCCAGATGTCGCGCTTGCCATCTCCCGTAAAGTCAACAGCTGTTCGCATATAGCTTGTCGGCATGAACTGCGTATGCCCCATTGCACCCGCCCAACTGCCTGTCATGCGGTCAGGCGTCACGTTGCGCTCCTGAATGATCTGCAGCGCCGCGATCAACTCCGCCTCAAAGAACGCCGCCCGCCTGCCCTCATAGGCCAGCGTTGCCAGTGACGCGATCAGCGACTTATCCCCCATGAACGCGCCATAGCTGGATTCAAGCCCCCAGACCGCCAGCACCACCTCGCGGTCCACCTTGTAGGTCGCCTCGATCCGGTCCAGCAGGGCAGCATGTTTGGCCAGCATCTCTTGCCCGTTCGCAATACGCAGGTCTGATACTGCGCGATCAAGGTAATCCCAGATCGTGCGCGTGAATTCGCCCTGATTGCGATCCTTTTCAATCACCTCCGGGTCAAGGCGAACATCCGACATTGCCGTGTTGAACGTTTGTTCGGTAATGCCCGCCGCCAGCGCGCGCGGGCGGAATGCCGTTATCCAGTCTGTCAGGCCAGTCTGGGTGGCAAGGGTTTGCGCGGGCAAGGCAGGCTCCTCATCACGTGTCTGGGCCCACGCGGGCGCGCAGGCCAAAAGGCAGGCAGCCAGGATCATCATCCGCATGGGGCACCGCTCTTTTCTTGTTTTTTCAAGGATACCGCAATTGCCGCACTTGACAAGAAGCGGGGCCACGCGCGCTGCATCAACCCGCCTAGGGCAGGATGACCCCGACAGAACCGCCCGTCCGATTGTGTCCTCCGGTACGGCAAGCGCCATCGCGCTTGCTGCGCGGCGACGGCTCAGCATGCACGCCCGGGTGCCCAAAGCCCCCGGGCAGCCCCCGCCCGCCCCTTGGCGGGGGCTTCAAGAGCCTCCACCCGGTCGGGGGCCGCCCTTTGTCATCTTTTGCTGAACGGGTTTGGCGGAGGCGTTGCGCCATGAGCGGGGCCGACCCTCCACCGGAGGGTCGTCTTTTCCCGCTCAAGCCCGGCGCTTGGCAAAGTGGTGCTTCCGGCAAGGCGCATCCGGCTCAAATTCGTTCACAAGTCATGAAATCAAATCATCTATACCATTGATTTCATTTACATCGAAAAGCGTCCCTTCAAGGGACGCTTCCCCTATCGCCGCTTGCGGATCACCCGGCGCTTGGCTGCCTCGGCCCCCGCCCGTCGCCCCTGCGGCCGCCCCTTGAGCTGGCGCTTGCCCCCCGGCAAGGCGCGGTTTTCAATCTCCAGCAGTTCGAAAACAAGGCCCCCTGTGACAGGCGTCGCTTCGGCCAGCCGCACCAGCACACGCTGCCCCATGCCGATCATCATGCCCGTTTCCGCGCCCATCAGCGTCTGGCTGTCCGGGTCGAAATGATAGAACTCGCGCCCGATGGACCGGATCGGGATCAGCCCATCCGCACCTGTTTCATCCAGCTTGACGAACAGCCCGAACCGCTGCACGCCCGACACGCGGCCCGCAAAGCTTGCCCCGACGCGGTCTGCCAGATAGGCGGCAAGATAGCGGTCAGATGTGTCACGTTCGGCCAGCATGGACCGGCGTTCCGTGTCGGAAATCAACTTGCCCGTTTCCTCCAGCCCCGCCTCGTCCTGCAAGGACAATCCATCATCGCCCCAGCCATGCGCCGCGATCAGCGCGCGGTGCACGATCAGGTCGGCATAGCGCCGGATGGGCGAGGTGAAATGCGCGTAGGACCGCAGCGCAAGGCCGAAATGGCCAAAGTTCTGTGGGTGGTAATAGGCCTGCGTCATTGACCGCAGCGTGCTGATATTCATCAATTCGTTGAATTCGGTCGACGCTGCCTGCGCCAGCAGCCGGTTCAGGTGCGAAGTGCGCAAGACCTGTCCCTTGGCCAGCGTGAAGCCGGCACTTTCGGCCACTTCGCGCAGGCTTTCCAGCTTTTCCGGGCTGGGCTCCTCGTGCACGCGGAACAAAAGCGGGCGTTTGCGCGCGATCAGTTCTTCGGCTGCGGCCACATTGGCCAGCACCATGCATTCCTCGATCAGCCGGTGCGCATCCGATCAGCCGGTGCGCATCCAGCCGGTCCTTGAAGGCCACGCTTGTGACCCTGCCATCATCCGCCAGCTGAATCTTGCGTTCGGGCAGGTCCAATTCCAGCGGCTGACGCAGGCCGCGCGCTTTCACAAGGCTCGCGTAGGCGGCATAAAGCGCCTGCAGGTGCGGTAGCAGCGGTGCGGTGCGGGCATCGGGCGTGCCGTCGATGGCTGCTTGCACTTCCTCATAGGCCAGGGACGCGACCGACCGCATCAGCCCACGGGTGAAGCGGTGGCTGACCTTGCGGCCATCGGCATCCAGCACCATGCGCACGGCAAGGCAGGCGCGGTCGACGTGTTCATGCAAGGAACAAAGGTCACCTGATAGCACATCGGGCAGCATGGGCACGACGCGGTCAGGGAAGTAGGTGGAATTGCCCCGCTTGCGCGCCTCGCGGTCCAGGGCGCCACCGGAGCGGACGTAATGGGCGACATCGGCGATGGCGACCCACAGGATATGCCCGCCGGGGTTTTTGGGGTCTGGGTCGGCCTCGGCGCAGACGGCATCGTCGCGGTCGCGCGCATCGGCGGGGTCGATGGTCAGCAGCGGCAGGGCGCGCAGATCCTCGCGCGCACCCAATGGTGTGGGCTGGGCGGCATCCGCCTCGGCAATGGCGGCGTCGGGGAAATGGTCGGGGATGCCGTGCTGGTGGATGGCAATCAGGCTGATGGCGCGGGGGCCGGACGGATCGCCCAGCCGCGCGGTGATGCGCGCCTGCGGCAGGCCAAGGCGGCGGGGGCCGGTTTGTTCGCCTTCGACCAGTTCGCCATCGCGTGCGCCGCCCGTGTGGTCACGCCCGACGCGCCATTCCTTGTCTTGGCCCTTGTCGATAGGAATGATCCGCCCGCCTTCGGATTCAGCGCGGAAAATGCCCAGCACGCGCAGGGGATTGGCGCCGATCTTGCGGATCAGGCGGGCCTCATAGGCGTGGTCTTCGGCCACCACTTGTGTCAGGCGCGCAAGGATGCGGTCGCCTTCGGCAAGGGCCGGGTCATCCTTGCGGGGGACGAAGAGGATGCGGGGCTCTGCGCCTTCGCCCGTCCATTCGATGCGCTTTGCGAAGAGGTCACCTGAGGCATCGGGGGCAAGCACGGTGAGAACCGAAACGGGTGGCAGGGTTTCGGTATCGCGGTAATTGCGGCGCTTTTTCTCGACCGCGCCGTCATCGGCGAGTTCCTTGAGCAGGCGCTTGAGTTCTACCTTGGCGGCCCCCTTCAGGCCAAAGGCGCGGGCAATGTCGCGCTTTGCCCCCTGGCCGGGGTTATCTTGGATCCATTGCAGGAGGTCGGCTTTGCTGGGAAGCTGGTTCATAACCGGGCAGGTAGCACGGTTGGCGCGGCGCGGCTAGGCCAAGCGCCGCTTGCAAACGGCGCACCCGGGGGGTTTCACACCCCCCGGACCCCCCGTGGGATATTTATGGACCAAAAATGAACAGGGTCAGGCGAAATAGTCGCGCAGGATGCGGGTGTAGATGGATTTCAGTGCCGTAATCTGAGCGATTTCCACGCGTTCATCGACCTGATGCATGGTGCGGCCGACAAGGCCGAATTCCACCACGGGGCAGTGATCCTTGACAAAGCGCGCATCGGAGGTGCCGCCGGTGGTGGAGAGTTCAGGCGTGCGGCCGGTTTCGGCCTGTATGGCGCGGGCAATGAGGGCTGACAGATCGCCCGGCGGGGTGAGGAAGCTTTCGCCGGAGATTTTGATGGCAAGGTCAAGCGTCACGCCGGTTTCCATCTGCACATCGGCGGCCTGCGCCTGCAGCCATGCGGTCAGGCTTGCGCCGGAATGCGCGTCATTGAAGCGGATGTTCACGGTGGCGGTGGCGCGGGCGGGGATCACGTTGTTTGCCGGGTTGCCGCAATCAATCGTGGTGATGGCGAGGGTGGAGGCATCGAAGTGATCCGTGCCTTGATCCAGCGGGTGGCTGGCCAGCCCATCCAGCAGGCGCACCATGGCGTGCAGCGGGTTTTTGGCGCGGTGCGGATAGGCGGAATGGCCCTGCACGCCCGTGGCCGTGATCTGCGCGGTCATTGATCCGCGACGCCCGATCTTCATCATTTCGCCCAAGCGGTCCGGGCAGGTGGGTTCGCCCACAAGGCAATGCGTCATGCGTTCGCCTTGCGTGGCCATCCAGTCGAGCAGCGCGACCGTGCCATCGGTGGCCTCGCCTTCCTCATCCCCGGTGATCGCGATGATCACCGCGCCGTCGGGCGGCGTGTCCTGCACGAAATCCACGGCTGCCGCCACAAAGGCAGCAACGCCGGATTTCATGTCGGTCGTGCCGCGCCCGTACATCCAGCCATCCACGATGGCGGCACCGAACGGGTCTTGTGTCCAGGCTGAACGGTCACCCACGGGCACCACATCGGTATGGCCGTTGAAGCCAAAGCTTTTGTTCGCGCCGCGCGCGCCCCAGCGGGCGAAGAGGTTTGACGTGTCGCCCCGATCAACGCGTGTGCAGGTAAAGCCGGCCTTGGACAAAAGCTGTTCCAGCAAGACCAGCGCGCCGCCTTCAACAGGTGTGACAGAGGGGCAGCGCACGAGGGCGGCGGTCAAGGCAACAGGGTCAACGGACATGCGGGCGGGCCTTCAAGGGATCAGTTTCGCCCTGATAGAGAAGGACGCGCGCGGCTGCAATCACAGGCTGTCAACCGAAACTTCCCTTACGTTACACCCAAAAGAATAGTTGTGGCTGGAACGCCACGCCTTGCAAAGCGTTGCAAGTACTTTGTTAATGAATGTGGCGTGGGCCCTGAAACTGCAAGATGCTTACCGAAATAATAAGTCCTGAGGCAGGGCAATCGGGGGTCAACGCACCCCAACCGCAGGTTCCATTACAAAGGGCAGCTTTGCCCTTTCACATGGCGTTTGGCCTTGCCCCAAAGGAATGGGGCAAAGATGGCGACGGGTGCAGAGCTTACCTATACCTCGACCACGGCACTGAACATGGCCAATGCCATTTTCGGCGCTGGCGTGACCGTGACGGGTGCCAGCTATACGGGCCCGGCAAGTTCGGCGGCGGTCTATTCCAACGGGCAACTGGCGCCGGGTGTGGTGCCATCAAATACCGGCGTGATCCTGTCCACGGGGCGGGCGGCGGATTTCACGCAGTCCAGCGGAGACCCGAACCGCAATACGGGCACATCCACGGATACGACGGGCATTAACAACAACAGCCTTTTCAATACGATCGCTGGCGCAACCACATTTGACGCGGTCTGGCTGGATGTGGATTTCATCCCGACCGGCGATGAGATGACGATCCGCTTTGTCTTTTCGTCCGAGGAATACCCCGAATACATCAACAGCCAGTACAACGACGTGGTGGGCGTGTGGGTGAACGGCACGCATGTGCCGATCGAGGTCGGCAACGGCCGCACATCGGTGAACAACATCAACGGCAATACGCAGGAAAACCTGTTCCGCAGCAATACCAACGATGCCTACAACACCGAGATGGATGGGTTTACCATCACGATGACGCTGAAGATGGCGGTCAATCCGGGGGTGGTCAATTCGATCCGCATCGGCATCGCCGATACATCGGATGCCCGCTGGGATTCGAACCTGCTGATCGCGGGGGATTCGGTTCAGACCGTGCTGGTTGCCAATAACGATGCGGTCAACATCAACCCCTTCGGCACCAAGACGGTGTCGGTGCTTGACAATGACAGCGGGCCGCCGGGCAGCGTGCTGACCATCACCCACATCAACGGTGTGGCGGTGGTGGCGGGGCAGACGGTGACGCTTGCCTCGGGCCAGCAGATCACCCTGAACGCCAATGGCACCTTCACGGTGCTGGGTGATGGCAATATCGAGTCCAAGACCTTTACCTATTCGGTCACGGACCAGTTCGGCAACACGGACACGGCCTTCGTCACGATGACGTCTGTGCCGTGCTTTGTGGCGGGAACCTTGATCCAGACCTTGCAGGGCGAGCGGCCCGTGGAGACGCTGCAGATCGGCGATCTGGTGATGACCCATGATGACGGTCCACAGCCTGTTCGCTGGATCGGTCAGCGCCGGGTGGCGGCCGTAGGGGCGCTGGCCCCGATCCGGATCAAGGCGAATACCTTTGGCGATCACCGCACGCTGCTGCTGTCACCGCAGCATCGGGTGCTGATCCGTGACGGGCTGGCGGAACTGCTGTTCGGAGAGCCTGAGGTTCTGGTGGCCGCCAAGGATCTGGTCAATGACCGGTCAATCCGTGTGCAGGAAGGCGGCGAGGTGGACTATGTCCATATCCTGTTTGACCGGCATCAGGTGGTATTCTCGGAAGGGCTGGCCACGGAAAGCTTTTTGCCGGGGCCGCAGGTGACCGCGCAGCTGGAGCGTGACATCGTCGATGAAATCGCGGCGATCTTTCCGGAACTTAATCCGCGCACCGGCGATGGGTATGGCCCTTCGGCGCGACGCACCCTGCGCGGGCACGAGGCGCAGGTGCTGCTGGCCGCGGCCCGCGTGGCCTAGAAAGAACGCCCGATGCCCGACAGCTGGATTGCCCTTTCCGACCATGCCGCGCCGATTGGCGATGTCGATCCCGCTGATATCCTGCCGCGCGGAAGCCTTGTTCTGGAAATGTCCATGCCCGTGACCGGGCCGGTTGTCCTGCTGGATCATACGCAGATCGGCGCGCGCAGCGGGCGCGAAATCGGCCTGTCGCTGTTTCATGATCCGGTGCGCGGATTGATCCTGCTGCAGCGGCAGGGCAAGCGACTTTTGCGCCATATCCTGCCCGACGCGCTAGAAGCGCAGAATGGCCTTGCGCGGATGATCTACCAATGGGACGCGCTGATGCGCTGCTGGTCACTGTCCGTCGACATGCTGGATGGCAGGCCGCCGCGCGTGACAACAGGCAGCGATCCGATGGTCTGGACGATGGCCGATCTGGTTGGCCTATGCGCGTCAGGCCTGCGGCATCCCGCGGTCCTGTGGTTTGGCGTGACGATGCGCGCAGACATGCCCGCGCCCCAGCCCTGGATTGGTCAGCGCACGCCCATTGATACGCCACGGGGCCCGGTGCCTGCGGGCCTGCTGCGCGCGGGGGATCTGGTCAGCACGCTGGACGCCGGGCCGCGCCCGTTGCGGGCAGTGCATACATTGCAGGTGCCCGGACGCGGGGCCTTTGCGCCGGTTCTGCTGCGCGCGCCCTATTTCGGGCAGACGCAGGATTTGCTTGTGTCATCCGAACAGGCCATCGGGCTGCAAGGCACATCGGTCGAATACCTGTATGGCGAGGATCGGGTTCTGGCCGCAGCCGGACATATGGCAGACGGAATCGCGGCCTTTGTCGACAACCGCCGCGCCGTGCTGTCCGGTGTCACGCTTGATTTCGGAACGTCTGCGTTGATGACGGCGGATGGCTGTATCCTGATGGCGCGGGCTGACCCCGACAGCGCCCTGCCAGCGCGGCTGTTGCACCGGTTTGAGGTGACGCCACTTCTGGCGATGCAGGCGCGGTCGGGCCTGCGCCCTGTCGCCTGACGCAAGCGGCCTGGCCACCCTAGCGCAGGCGGCGGAAGACCGTTTTCAACATGATCCCCATGTCGACGCAAAGGTTGCGCCTTGCCTGATAGATCAGGTCCAGCCGGGCCTTGCGTGGAATGCAGGCGCGGCGATAGACGGCATCTGTCTCGGCCGTGCTGGTGCAGCGCGCCAGCAGATGTTCCTCATGCGCATGAAAATAGACCGAGGCCAGCCCCGTGATCCCCGGCCGTGACTGCAATACCCGGGCATAGACATCGGGAAAAGCCTCGACATACTGGCGCAATGGCGGGCGTGGCCCGACAAAGCTGATGTCGCCGCGCAGCACGTTCCACAGTTGCGGCACCTCATCCAGGCGGCTGCGGCGCAAAAAGGCACCGGTGCGCGTGATGCGGGCCGATTTGTCACCGCCCGACACGCCGCTGTCAGTGGCTGCCGGTTTCATCGTGCGGAACTTGATCAGCCGGAACCCCTTGGTCGCGGTCTTCATCCTTTCCGAGACGTAAAGCACCGGCCGTCCGTCCAGCAACAGGATGGCAAGCGCCGTCAGCAGGATCACCGGCAGCAGGATCACCGACAGCAACAGGGCGACACACAGATCGAACAGGCGTTTGGCAGGGGTCATGCGGGATCTTTCAGGCGGTGCCATTCAGCCACCATGGCCACAGGGTCTGCGGCATCGGCGGCAAAGTCGTACAGCGCGGAAAGGCGGCTGCAGTCAAGCGTGATGTTCTGATGCGCGGTTGGTGGTGCCGGCACATCCTGCCAGATCACCCCTGCGGCGCGTGCCAGGCTTTCCATCGTCACAGGCGCGGGCGCACCGATGTTCAGATGCCCCGGCAATGCCGCAGCGGGCAGGTTGGCAAGCCGCGCGATCACCCTGGCCAGTGTCGCCGGGCCGATATAGCTGCGCCGTGGGCCGCACCCGTCGGCAAACCGGTCCAGTTGCAGCGGGCGTTCGGCCGTGGCCCTAAGTGCGTTCAACAGCAGCACATCTGCCCCGGCCACATTGCCGATCCGCAACTGGCAGACCGCCAACCCCCGACCGACGGCCGCATCATAGACCTGTTCGGCCGCCAGCTTTGCCATGCCGTAAGGATTGGCCGGGGCAGGGGGGGCGTCTTCCGGGATCGGCACGCCGCGCCCCGCCCCATAGATGGCCGAGGTTGAGGCCACGATCAGCCGCGGTACCCCCGCTGCCTGCGCTGCACTGACCATGGCCGTCGCAAGGGCAACATTGTCAGTCAGCGCGCCGGGCGTGGCCGGGGTCACACCTGACAGAACGATCATGCCGCCAAGGCCGCCGCCGCCCACGCGGGCCGCCAGCGCCACAAGGGGGGCAGGCCCATCGGCCAATGGCGACCAGATCAACGCTGCAGAACCATCGCCCGGCGGGCGTTGTTGCGGGATCAGATGCAACCCCAGCGGCGGATGCATCCGCCACGCCCGCATCAGCATCCGGCCCACCCGTCCAGTGGCACCGGTCACCACCCAGGGCTGTGATGGCGGCATCGGTGGCGGCAACATGCGCAGGTTTCCCGGGATCAGACGAAGGCAACAAAGACTGGCTGGCCAAAGCGTGGCCTTTAGCGGGGCTTATAGGCCCCCGACAGGGCCCTTTCCAGACCGAACTGCCTGTCCCGGCCGTTCGTCGATCAGAATGCTTAGCCGTTCCAGCCGCGATACCAGTCGACAAAACGCTGCACACCGTCGCGCAGATCGGTGCGTGGCAAAGGCCCGGTCAGCTGCGTGATCAACCCGGCATCGGCCCAGGTTGCCGGAACGTCACCCGGTTGCATCGGCAGCATGTTGCGCCGGGCCTGCTGGCCCAAGGCGGCTTCGATGGCCGCGATGAAATCAGTCAGCGGAACCGGTGCACCGTTGCCGATGTTCACCACCCGGTAGGGCGCCACCGGCGACAGGCTGTCACCTTCCCCAACGGGCACCTTGCCCGGCACCACGTCGATCAGCCGCAGGATGCCCGTGACCAGATCATCGACATAGGTAAAGTCGCGCCGCATATCGCCATGATTGTAAACATCAATCGGCTGTCCTTGCCGGATCGCGCTGACAAACTTGAACAAGGCCATATCCGGCCGCCCCCACGGCCCGTAGACCGTAAAGAACCGGAACATCGTGGTCGGAATGCCGTAAAGATGTGCGTAGGAATGCGCCATCGCCTCATTCGCGATCTTGGTGGCGGCATAAAAGCTCATCGGGTGAACCGCGCGGTCAACCTCGCGGTAGGGCATGTCGGTATTCGCGCCATAGGCCGAACTGGTTGATGCCATCAAGAGATGCGCCGGTTTGTGCAGGCGCGCGGCCTCAAGCACCTCATGCGTACCGATCAGGTTTGTTGTGACATAGCTGCGCGGCGCGTCGATGGAATAGCGCACGCCCGCCTGCGCCGCCAAATGGATCACCGTATCCGCGCCTTCCATCAGGGTGCTGACGGTGCCGGTGTCCTCGATCTGCCCCCGGTGAAAGGCAAAGTGATCTTGCCCCTGCAACTGCGCCAGCCGGGCCTCTTTCAACGCCGGGTCGTAGTAACTGGTCATCGCGTCCAGACCCGTTACCCGCCAACCCGCCTTTAGCAATGCACGGCAGGTGTGGAACCCGATGAACCCTGCTGCACCCGTGACCAAAGCTGTTCGCATCATGCACCCTGTTTCTGGTTTAGGTCGCAGGGTCAGTGGCTGCGGTCAAGCTTTCATCCATTTCCCTTCGAAACCTTCGGGGATCAGCAAGTTATGCCGCCCAAGGTTCGCCACATCCCGTTCGCCGCAAAGCGCCATGGTGGTGTCAAGCTCTTTGCGGATCACCTCCAGCGCTTTTGTCACGCCAGCCTCGCCCATCGCCCCCAGCCCATTGATGTAGGCGCGGCCGATGTATGTGCCTTTTGCGCCCAGGGCCAAGGCCTTCAGCACGTCCTGACCAGACCGGATCCCGCTGTCCATATGCACTTCGATCTTGTCGCCAACCGCATCGACAATGCTTGGCAAGGCCCGGATCGCTGACAGCGCCCCGTCAAGTTGCCGCCCGCCATGGTTTGACACAACGATTGCATCCGCCCCGACGGACAGCGCCATGCGCGCATCATCTGCGTCAAGAATTCCCTTCAGAATGACCTTGCCACCCCACATCTCCTTGAACCGTGCAATGCGCTTCCAATCAAGCGTCAGGTCAAACGCCTCTGCCGTCCAGCTTGACAGCGATGACGGGTCGGTAACGCCCTTCGCATGCCCTACGATATTGCCGAAAAAGCGCCGCTTGGTGCCCAGCATGCCAAGGCCCCAACGCACCTTCGTGGCCATGTTCGCCACGGATTTCACCGTCAATTTTGGCGGCGCGGACAGACCGTTCTTCAAGTCTTTATGCCGCTGGCCCAGAATCTGCAGATCCACCGTGATGACAATCGCCGAACAGTTCGCCGCACGTGCCCGTTCAAACAGGCGGCGCATAAAGTCTTCGTCTTTCAGCGTATAGACCTGAAACCAGAATGGCGCGGTCGTGTGCGCTGCCACATCCTCGATCGAACAGATGCTCATCGTTGACAGGGTAAAGGGCACCCCGAACTTTTCCGCGGCGCGCGCCGCCTTGATCTCGCCATCGGCTGATTGCATTCCTGTCAGCCCGACAGGGGCCAGCCCCACGGGCATGGCCACAGGCTGCCCGATCATCGTTGCAGCCGTGCTGCGACCGGACATGTCCACCGCCACCCGTTGGCGCAGGCGCAACTGGGCGAAGTCGTTGGTGTTGTCGCGAAA
>JALOSO010000112.1 GCA_025458385.1 Paracoccaceae bacterium
GCGGCGGGTGCGACAGCACAGGTGGCAGGCGGGGTGCCCGCCATGTGTGACGGCGTGACGCAAGGCCAGCCAGGGATGGAGCTTTCGCTGTTCTCACGCGATGTGATTGCGCTGGCTGCGGGCGTTGCCATGTCGCACAATACGTTCGACTCCAGCCTGTACCTTGGCGTTTGCGACAAGATCGTGCCGGGCCTTGTGATGGCCGCGGCAACCTTCAGCCACGTCCCGGCGATCTTTGTGCCGGCAGGTCCGATGCCCAGCGGGTTGCCCAATGATGAAAAGTCACGTGTGCGCAACGCCTTTGCCACCGGGGATGCCACGCGTGAAGACCTGATGCGCGCGGAAATGGCCAGCTATCATGGGCCGGGCACCTGCACCTTTTACGGCACGGCCAATACCAACCAGATGTTGATGGAATTCATGGGGCTGCACATGCCGGGTGCCGCCTTCGTCAACCCGGGCACCCCCCTGCGCGAGGCCTTGACCCTGGCGGCAGTGGAACGGGCAGCAGCGATCACGGCCCTGGGCAACGAATACCGGCCTGCGGGCGAAATTCTGGATGAACGGGCCTTTGTGAATGGGCTTGTCGGGCTGATGGCGACGGGTGGGTCAACCAACCTTGTACTGCATTTGCCCGCCATGGCCCGGGCCGCTGGCATCTTGCTGGATCTTGAGGATTTCGCCGACATCTCGGGCGCTGTGCCGCTGATGGCCAAGGTGTATCCGAATGGGCTGGCGGATGTGAACCATTTCCACGCGGCTGGCGGGCTTGGCTACATGATCGGCGAATTGCTGGCGGCAGGGCTGCTGCATCCGGATGTCAAGACCGTGGCCGGTGAGGGGCTGGCGCTTTACGCGCAAGACCCCAAACTGCGCGATGGCAAGCTTGTCTGGGAAGAAGGCACATCGCACAGCGTGAATGACAAGATCCTGCGCCCCACGTCTGATCCCTTTGCTGTCACCGGCGGGCTGACGCAGTTGTCCGGCAATCTGGGGCGCGGGGTGATCAAGGTTTCCGCCGTGGCCCCCGAACGGCACGTGGTCGAGGCGCCCTGCCGCATTTTCCACGATCAGGCCGCGGTGAAAGAGGCGTTCAAACGCAACGAGTTCACATCCGATTGCGTGGTCGTCGTGCGCTTTCAGGGCCCGCAGGCCAATGGCATGCCGGAACTACATTCGCTGACGCCCACCCTGACCGTGCTGCAGGACCGCGGCCTGCGCGTGGCGCTTGTCACCGACGGGCGCATGTCAGGCGCATCAGGCAAGGTGCCCGCAGCCATCCACGTCTCGCCCGAGGCCGCTTGTGGTGGGCCTTTGGCGCGCCTGCGCGATGGCGATGTCATCCGGCTGGATGCCACCGCAGGCAGGCTGACCGTGCTTGCGCCCGATTTCGACAGCCGTGAACCGATCATGGTGGACCTGTCGGCAAACGGGTTTGGCGTGGGACGCGAGCTGTTCGAGGTCTTCCGCCGCAACGCCGGGCCTGCAACAAGCGGCGCGATGAGCCTGTAAGGGCAGTCCAAAGAACTTTGTGCCTTCGGCGAGGATATTTTAACGACATTGAAAGGATTGGCGGATCAAGGTTAATGCGCGGTACAGGCGGGGACGCCGATGACCGCCGACGTTGAAAGGCACCCCATCTCCCCCGTGCAAACGGCCCGAGATGGGGTGACCTGCCGACAAGATCCCTGCCTTGCCCTTTCAATGTCGCACAAATATCCTCGCCGAAGGCTCCAACATCTGGCAAAGGGCGCTGACCCTGCAGAAAAAGGAGCCGTCCCATGACCCCCGCCGAACAATCCCGCGCCGCCGCAGCGATCTGTCGTCTTGCCCCGGTGGTCCCGGTTCTGGTGATCGATGATCTTGCGCAGGCGAAATGGCTGGCCGAGGCTTTGGTCGCCGGTGGCCTTCCCGCCTTGGAAGTCACGTTGCGCACGTCCGTCGCGCTGGACGCAATCCGCGTGATGGCCGAGGTGCCGGGCGGGGCTGTGGGGGCGGGGACCCTGCTTACGCCTGCCGATGTCAAGGCCGCCAAGGCGGCTGGCGCGACTTTCGGGGTTTCGCCCGGGGCGACGGACCGCATTCTAGACGCTTGTGCCGAACATGACCTGCCCTTGTTGCCAGGCGCGGCCACAGCAAGCGAGATCATGGCGCTGCTGGAAAAAGGCTATACAGTGCAAAAGTTCTTTCCGGCGGAACAGGCGGGGGGCGCGGCCTATCTGAAATCCATCGGATCACCCATTCCGCAGGTGAAATTCTGCCCCACGGGCGGCATTGGCCTGAAAAACGCCCGCGATTATCTGGGCCTGTCGAATATCCTTTGCGTTGGCGGCAGTTGGGTTGCACCAAAGGATGCCATGGCCCGTGGCGACTGGGCCGCAATCACGACCCTTGCGCGCGAGGCAGCCGCCCTGCGTTAAGGGCAGAAACCGGGTTCAGCCACCAACGCGCGCCGCGCGCCCACCGCGGCGGCGCGGGGCCGGCGCAGGCGAAAGGCCCGCGCGCAGCGTCACGGTCATGGGATGGTCCGCCGACGCGCCGGCATAACGGTCAAGCAACAGGGGAATTGCCATGGCAGGCGTGGTATTGGCGCCCAGGCTCAGCGCCCAGTCGACAAGGATCGACCGGCATTCGCCAAGGGTGATGCCCTCAATGGCAAAGGCCTCGCGGATCAGGCCCTTGGGGTCGGCTTCAGCGTTTTCCATCGGTCATCCCTTTTGCCCATCGGGCAGCGGCGGCCCGGTCAACCCTGCGATCACGCCAGCCGCGGCCCCCGCCAGATCATCGACAGCCTGCGCCAGGACTGCGGCATCCGTCTTGCCCGTCTCGCGCAGCAGAAAGGCCATCGCCCCCTGCCCCAGCTTGTCTGCCGGGGCAGCCAGCAACCGCAAGGCTGCATGCATTTGCCAAAGCAACTGATGGGCCATGCTCAGCACCCCTGCCTGCTCGACGGTCAGATTGCCATCTGCCAGCGCGCCGGAAAGTTGCGTGACCGTCGCCCGCTGCGCTGAACCCGACAAAAGGGCCAGCATCTGCGCAGCAAGGTCGATATCAAGCAGGCGCCCGGGCCCGTCCTTGGCATCCAGCGCGTGGCGCAAGGGGCGCGCTTCAGACAGGCGCTGCCGCATCGCGGCCACATCGGCACGCACGGCGGCGCCCTTGCCCTTGTCGGTCAGCAGGGCAATGCGAAACGCTTCGAACTCCGCAGCCAGCGGCGCATCCCCGGCCAGGGTTGCGGCGCGCGTCAGCGCCAGATGTTCCCATGTCCAGGCTTCATCGCGTTGATAGCTTTGGAATGAGGTCCAGCTGGTGGCCACCGGCCCTTGCCGCCCAGAAGGCCGCAGGCGCATGTCAACTTCATAAAGCCGCCCTTCGGCCATGGGCGCGGTCAGGGCCGTGACCAGCATCTGGGTCAGACGCGCGAAATAGGGCCGCAGGCCAAGGGGGCGCCCGCCATCTGACATGGCATCCGCCCCGGCTGTGGGCGGAGCATCATAAATCAGGATCAGGTCAAGATCAGACCCCGCATTCAGCGTTGCAGCGCCCAGACTGCCCATGCCGACAACAATGGCTGCCTGCCCGGCGATGACACCATGCTTGCGGGAAAATTCCGCACAGACGGCGGGAAACAGCGCAGCAACCGTCGCGGCCGCCAGATCGGCATATTCCCGGGCCGCCGTACTGGCGGAAATAAGCCCGCGCAAATGGTGCACGCCGATACGGAAATGCCATTCCTTTTGCCAGGCGCGCAGCGCGACAAGCTGGCTTTCGTATTCCGTTGCACCCGCGGCAACCTGCATGGCCAGCGCCGTCAGGCCATCACGCCCCGGCCAGGGGGCAAAAAAGCTGCCGCCGATGACGGCGTCCAGCACACGCGCATTGCGCGAAAGATAGCGCGCGAGGGCCGGGGCCGTTGCTGCAATATCGACAATCAGTTCGACAAGGCTGGGGTTCGCCTCGAACAAGGCGAAAAGCTGCGCACCCGCCGGCAGGCCCGCCAGAAAGCCGTCAAAGGCAATCAACGCCTCGTCCGGGTTGGCGGCCATTTGCAAACGTTCCAGCAACATCGGGCGCAGGCGGCGAAAGCTGGCTTGCGCGCGTTCAGACCGCAGCGCGGGATAGCTGGGCCAGCCCGCCACAATGTCACGGGCCGTTGGCGTCAGGTCAGGCATTGCGGCCACAGGCGTCGACGGCGCAAAAAAGCCTTCGGTCAGCGCATTGACCGCCTGCAGGCGGGCCAGCAGATCGGCCCGGAAGGCCGTTACCTCCTGCCCCATGAACGCGGCGATCCGCGCCACAGCATCGCCCGATGTCGGCATCGTATGGGTCTGGGCATCCCCCACCATCTGCAGCCGGTGCTCCAGCGTGCGATGCGCCGTGTAATGCGCGGTCAGATCATGGGCCACATCCGGCGGCACCCAGCCTTTCTCGGCCAGCCGCGCTAGCCCGCCCAGCGTGGTGCGCGTGCGCAGATCGACATCGCGCCCCCCGGCAATCAGCTGGCGCGTCTGGGTAAAGAACTCGATCTCGCGGATGCCGCCCAGACCCAGTTTCAGATCATGCCCTTCGACCGCAATGGTATGCAGACCACGATGGTCGCGGATCCGCAGGCGCATGTCATGCGCATCCTGAATCGCCGCGAAATCAAGGTGCTTGCGCCAGACGAACGGCACCAGTGTTTTCAGAAACGCCGCGCCTGCGGCAAGGTCGCCCGCGCAGGGCCGCGCCTTGATATAGGCGGCGCGTTCCCAGGTGCGGCCGACGCTTTCGTAATAGGCTTCGGCCGCACTCATCGACAGGCAGACAGGCGTGACCGCTGCATCGGGCCGCAGGCGCAAATCCGTCCGAAAGACATAGCCCTGATCGGTGATATCCGACAAAAGCGCCGTCATCCGCCGGGTGACCCGGATAAATGTCGCGCGCGCATCGTCCACCGCATCAGGATAGCGGCTGTCATCAAAGAGGCAGATCAGGTCAATGTCGGACGAATAGTTCAGCTCGCCCGCGCCCATTTTGCCCATGGCCAGGGCCACCATGCCCGCACCGGATTCAGCCTCCTCGGGTCGGGCACCGGGCAGCTTGCCGCGCCGAATCTCGTCAGCGACAAAGGCACTGATCGCGGCATGTGTGGCTGCGTCGGCAAAGGCTGTCAGCGCCGCCGTGACTGTTTGCAGCGGCCAAAGCCCGCCCAGATCGGCCAGGGCTGTGAACAGCGCCACGCGGCGTTTGGTTTGCCGCAGGTGGCGGCCAAGGTGATCTGCGGCAATGCCCGTGCAACTGGCGCAAAGTGCAGGCACAATGCCGGCCGGGTCTTCTTGCACGGCATCGCGCAGCCAAGCCGCCTCTTGACGGATCAACCCGGTCAGATAGGGGCTGCAACTGGCCGAAGCGGCCAGCAGATCGCGCAAAGGCGCCGCAACATCTGCGTATTCCCGCGTGATATCGGCAGCAATGCTTGCGTCATGCACAAAAGGGCAACGGGTGATCAGGGCCTGGAACGTGCGCATGCCAGCAGACTGGCGGGTCTGCCGCACCTTGGCAAGCCCTGTGTTCGGTCGGAACGGACGGCGCGAATCAGCAATTTCTTTTGCCTTGTTTTCAGCGGGTTATCGCCTTGCGCCGCCGCCTATGTAAAATATCTTAACATACCCCTTGATGCGCGCGCGCCGGGGGGCCATCTTGCAACATGTGAAATAAGTTCACATCCACCGCAAACGGGAGTTCGCAATGTATCAAGCCGATCCGACACCCGCTGCCTACACCCGTAGCGGCAATATCTTTCACCGTGCCGAAGACTGGCTCGATGCGCGGGGCCGTTGGGCCTGGATCGCGGCCATGGTCCTTGGTTTTGTCATCTTCTGGCCCGTGGGCCTGGCCCTTCTGGCCTATATGATCTGGGGAAAACGCATGTTCAATTCATCCTGCAACCACGAAAGCCGGCGCGACCGCTGGGCTGCAAAGATTGACCGCAAGTTCGCGATGGCACAGCGCCGCGGCGACGGGCGCATGGCCTTTGGGTCCAGCGGCAATGCGGCCTTCGACGCCTACAAGGCCGATATGCTGCGCCGTCTGGAAGATGAGCAAACAGCGTTCGAGGCGTTCCTGCAGCGTTTGCGTGATGCCAAGGACAAATCGGAATTCGACGCCTTCATGGATGACCGCGCCCGTAGCGCCAAACAGGATGACGCGCAGCCCGAAAACCGCGGCGAATACTGACACCGCACGGGCCGGACCGCGCTTACGGGTGGCCTCTTTGCCCTTCGTGCCGCGCATCACGGCCATCACACGCAACATCCGGGCCCCGTCGACAAGACCGGGGCCCTTTTCATTTTCCGCAGGCCGCCCCGCACTCTGCCCTTGGCGGAAGGAAATTCGCGCGCTAACCTGCGGCGTGAACCTCCTGATTTTGCCGTGACATGCGCCATACCCTTCCGATTGCGCCCCAATTCTACGTGACGGCACCACAGCCCTGCCCCTATCTGGAAGGGCGGCTGGAACGAAAGCTGTTCACCGCCCTGCAAGGCGATCACGCCCAGCGTCTGAATGACACGTTGTCCAAACAGGGATTTCGCCGCAGCCAGAACGTGCTTTACCGCCCGTCCTGTGCCGAATGCTCGGCCTGCCTTTCAGCCCGCATCCGGGTTGCCGATTTTACCCCGTCGCGCACGCAACGCCGCCTGCTGCGCCGGAATGCCGATCTGGTGCGCAATGCCACTTCGCCATGGGCCACCGAAGACCAGTTCGCGCTGTTCCGCCGTTACCTTGATGCGCGCCATGCCGATGGTGGCATGGCCGATATGGACATCTTTGAATTCGCCGCGATGATCGAGGAAACGCCTGTCAAAAGCCGTGTCATCGAATATCTGCACGCCGATACGCGCGCTGAAAACCGGCTGGCCGCCGTTTGCCTGACCGATGTCTTTGATGATGGCCTCAGCCTTGTCTATTCCTTTTACGATCCGGGCTTGGCCGACCGCAGCCTTGGCACGCATATCATCCTCGATCACATCGACATCGCACGCGAGGCTGGCCTGCCCTATGTCTATCTGGGCTATTGGGTGCCCGGCAGCCGCAAGATGGGCTACAAGGCCGGTTTTGCCGCGCTTGACATCTACAAGGCCGGTCAATGGCAGCCGCTTGGCAACCCCGCTGATCACCGGGCGGAACTGCATCCGCTGTCGGTTGACCCGATCGCCGAACAGGTCGCCCGCATCAGCCTGCCCGATACCCGCGCGCCTGAATTGCGCCCCGCCGTCCCGCCGCCGCTGCACGAATGACCCGCATCCGGGCGTTCACGCTGATCGTGCCGGATTATCCGGCGGGCCTTGCGTTTTATCGCGATGTCATGGGGTTTGTGGTGACCGCCGATCTTGATCAGGGCCACAAACGCTGGATCACCTTGCGTGCGCCGGATGGCGGGCCCGACATCGTACTTGCCCGCGCTGACACCGACGCGCAGCGCCGCGCAATCGGTCAGCAAGGCGGCGGGCGGGTCTGGCTGTTTCTGGAGACCCCGGATTTTGCCCGCGAACATGCCCGCATGACGGCTGCAGGCATCCTGTTCGAAGAAAGCCCGCGCCACGAAGCCTATGGCATCGTCGCCGTCTGGCAAGACCCCTTTGGCAACCGCTGGGATCTGATCCAGCCGGCACCACCGCATCCGGTGTGACATCGGCACGACAAAGCTTGTGCAAACCGCGCGCCAGGGTGCCGAAAATGCCCTGCCCCCCCTTGCATTCAAGCCATGCAGGCCAATGTGAAGGCAACGCAGAAAAACGGGGATGTCAGATTGACCTATTTATTGTTTGTGGTGGGCCTGGCCTGTCTTTTCTTTGGGGGTGAGTATCTTGTGAAAGGGGCCTCGGGCGTGGCCCGGCACTTTCGCCTTTCACCGATGGTCATCGGGCTGACCGTTGTCGGCTTTGGCACATCGGCCCCGGAACTGCTGGTGTCGCTGCAGGCCGCACTGGAAGGCCAACCGGCCATTGCCATCGGCAATGTTGTGGGGTCGAACATCGCCAATATCCTGCTTATTCTTGGGGTTTCTGCCGTGATCGCCCCCCTGCTGATCCCGGTGCAAAAGCTGTGGCGTGATTTCGGCTTTATGCTGGGCGCAACGGCGATCCTGTGGTGGATGCTGCTGGATGGTGCCGTCTCGCGGCTGGAGGGTGGTCTTCTGTTCGCAGGCCTGATCGTGTTTCTTGCCACGGCCTTTCTGACCGGCAAGGAAGAGGCCGACCCGGATGCCGACCCCCTGCCCCCGCAATGGATTTCATGGGCCTATACGCTGGGCGGGCTGGTCGTGCTGGTGATCGGCGCGCGGCTGCTGGTGGACAGTTCCGTGACCATCGCGCGGACCTTTGGCATCTCCGAAGCGGTCATCGGCCTGACCATTGTGGCCGTGGGCACATCGCTGCCAGAACTGGCGACATCCGTGATCGCGGCCCTGCGCAAGCAGACGGAAATTGCCGTGGGCAACGTGGTGGGGTCCAACATCTTCAACATCTTTGGCATCCTTGGCATCACCGCGCTGATCACGCCGATTCCGGCGGATGCGCGCTTTGCAACACTTGACGTGCCCGTGGCCATGGCGGTGGCTGTGGCGCTTGTGGTGCTGGCCGTCGTGCTCAAGGGCCTGCCGCGCCTTGGCGGGATGGCCTTGCTGGCGGGCTATGCGGGTTATCTTTACGCCATGACATGACAGACCCTTGCAGGGGCCCGCACCCGCGCGGCCCCTGCGACAAAAGCACATCTATTGCGAAAGTTGCGCAGTCGTGGCGATGTTTCGCAAGAATAATTCAAAATACGCCCCGCAATCCGACATTTTCTGTTTGCAATTCCGGTTGACGCCCGGCATATCCCCCCCTACTGTCTGCGACGAACCGATGGAGCGGGTGATGCCCCTTATTCTTGTACTCGTAGGAAGGATGCGCATGGGCCGGTAACGGTTGACCCTTTCAGGTTCCCATGCGCCCCCGATTGAAAACCGGGGGCTTTTTGTTGTGCGGCGGATGGAGAGAACGGAAAATGACACGTCAGATGACCGGTGCGAAGATGGTGGTTCAGGCCCTGAAGGATCAGGGTGTGGAGGTGGTCTTTGGCTATCCCGGTGGTGCCGTGCTACCGATCTATGACGAAATTTTCCAACAGAACGACATCCGCCACATCCTTGTGCGGCACGAACAGGGTGCCGTTCACATGGCCGAAGGCTATGCGCGCTCCACTGGCAAGATCGGCGTGGCCTTGGTCACCTCGGGCCCCGGTGCGACCAATGCGGTCACCGGCCTGACCGATGCGCTGATGGACAGTATCCCGATCCTTGTAATCTCGGGTCAGGTGCCCACCTTCATGATCGGCACGGATGG
>JALOSO010000113.1 GCA_025458385.1 Paracoccaceae bacterium
TTCAAGGGCAATGATCTGTGGACAACGCTGATCGTGCTGCCGATGATGCTGTCACCTGCCGTTGTGGGCAACTTCTGGACCTTCCTGTACCAGCCACAAATCGGCCTGTTCAACTATATCGTCGAGTTTTTCACCGGCACGCCTGCCTCCAGCTTTGAAATGCTGGGCACCACGCAGCTTGCGCCTTGGGCCATCGTGATCGTGGATACTTGGATGTGGACGCCGTTTGTAATGCTGATCTGCCTTGCGGGGCTGCGGTCCATTCCGGATTACATCTACGAGGCGGCCGAGGTGGACCGCGCCAGCAAATGGCGGCAGTTCTGGACGATCACCATCCCCATGGTGCTGCCGTTCCTCATGCTGGCCGTGCTGTTCCGGGGGATCGAGAATTTCAAGATGTTCGATCTGGTGGTGCAGCTGACAGGCGGCGGGCCGGGGTCGGTGACCGAACTCGCCTCCATCAACCTGAAACGCGAGGCGTTTGAAAAGTGGCGGACGGGGTATTCATCGGCCTACGCCATCATCCTGTTTGTCACCGTGTTTGGCCTTGCCAGCATCTACGTCAAAGCCCTGAACAAGGTGAAGGAGCGGTGATGTCGATGTTGAAGCACACCCCCCACCCCCATCCCCTCCCCACAGGGGGGAGGGGGGCCGCAAACCCCGCCACATTCACCACTTTGCAGACCCGGCGCCTCCCTCCCCCCCACGTGGGGGAGGGATGGGGAGGGGGGGCCACGCGCCCGCAGCAATCATCCGTTCAAGGGGCCGCAGCATGAGCGCCTATTCCATCACCGAACCCACGCAGCGCACCAAGTGGATCGCCGGGACCATCGTCATCCTTTATGCGCTGATCACGCTGCTGCCCTTGGTCTGGATCGTGCTGACCGGCTTCAAGACCCCGCCCGACAGCATCAGCTATCCGCCAAAGGTGATCTTTGAGCCGACGCTGGAAGGCTATGTGAACCTGTTCACCACGCGCAGCCGCATTGCCGCCGAAGATCTGGCTGCCCTGCCGCCACCGGAAACCTGGTACGAGGAAATCGTGCGCGAGCGTGACATGGTCATTGTCGGCCCGTCG
This sequence comes from Paracoccaceae bacterium, assembly GCA_025458385.1. Lineage (GTDB taxonomy): Bacteria > Pseudomonadota > Alphaproteobacteria > Rhodobacterales > Rhodobacteraceae > JAAFHS01. The sequence continues at coordinate 1,079 of JALOSO010000113.1, forward strand.
AAGTTTGGCGAGCGGTTCCTGAATTCCGTCATCATCGGCTTTGGCTCTACCGCGCTGAGCATCATCCTTGGTACGCTGGCCGCCTATGCCTTCAGCCGGTTCCGCGTGCCCTTGAAGGATGACCTTCTGTTCTTCATCCTCTCAACCCGCATGATGCCGCCCATCGCCGTCGCCATCCCCATCTTCCTGATGTTCCGGGAACTTGGCCTGTCGGACACGCATCTTGGCATGATCCTGCTGTACACCGGCGTGAACATCAGCCTTGCGGTCTGGCTGATCCACGGCTTCATGGATGAAATCCCGCGCGAATACGAAGAGGCCGCGCTGATTGACGGCTACACGCGGTTTCAGGCCTTTCGCAAGGTCGTGCTGCCGCAGGCCGCGACCGGCATCGCCAGCACGGCCATCTTCTGCCTGATCTTTGCCTGGAACGAATACGCCTTTGCCGTGCTGCTGACTTCCGGCACAGCGCAAACCGCGCCCCCCTTCATCCCCACCATCATCGGGGTTGGCGGGCAGGATTGGCCAGCTGTGGGCGCCGGCGTCACGCTGTTCCTGATCCCGGTCATGGTCTTCACCATCCTGTTGCGCAAACACCTGCTGCGCGGGATCACATTCGGGGCGGTTCGCAAATGAAGAACTTTATCAACGGTTTGATACGCCTGCGCCGTGGTCCATGGGAGAACCTTGCCTCTGTGCTGATCGGCCTTGGCGTGGTCATGCTGATGCAGCCTTTCGCGCTGTGGGCCTTTACCTACAGCTTCATCGTCACCCTTGTCGGCACCGTGATGTTCATCATCACCAGCCATTTCCCGGAGTGACGCCATGCTGGAAAAGCTGTCCCCCATCCTGCCCACCCGCGATGTGCCCGCCGCCGAGGCGTTCTGGCAGCGCCTTGGCTTTGAAACCGAATACCGCGACGACGCCGAATACCTGCTGATGAAGCGTGAGGGCGCCGAGGTGCATTTCTTCCTGCACCCGGCACTTGACCCCGCCACGAATGATCATGGCGCCTATCTGCGGCCCGCAGACATTCGCGCGCTTAGCGCCGAATGGGCCGCCCTTGGCCTGCCCGCAACAGGTGTTCCCCGTTTCATGCCCGTTGAGGAAAAGCCATGGGGCATGGCCGAACTCGCCCTCGTCGATCCCGACGGAAACCTTATCCGCGCCGGACAGGAGACCCCCCTTGGCTGAAATCGTCATCCGCAACCTGCGCAAGGAATTCGGTGCCTTCACCGCTGTGCAAGGGTCCACCTTCACCATCGCCGATGGCGAGTTCTTCATGCTGCTGGGCCCGTCAGGCTGTGGCAAGACCACCACCCTGCGCATGATCGCCGGGCTGGAATTGCCTACATCCGGCGAGATTCTGATTGATGGTGAAAACGTCAGCCAAAAGCCCGCCAGCCAGCGCGACATCGCCTTTGTGTTCCAGATGTTCGCGCTTTATCCGCATATGAATGTGCGCAAGAACATCAGCTATCCGCTTGTTTCCCAAGGGCTGCCTGCCGCGCAGGTCAAGGCCAAGGTGGCCGAGGTCGCACGTATTCTGGGGATCGAATCCATCCTTGATAAACCCGTAGGCGGCCTTTCGGGCGGCGACCGTCAGCGCGTGGCGCTTGGTCGTGCCATCGTGCGCAGCCCCAAGGCCTTTATGATGGATGAACCCTTGGGCGCGCTGGACGCCGAATTCCGCGAGCACATGTCCGAGGAGCTGCGCGCGCTGCATGACCGGATGAAGGCGACGACGGTTTACGTGACGCATGACCAGTTGGAGGCGATGCAGATGGGCGACAAGATCGTGGTGATGAACCATGGCGTGGTCGAACAGTTCGGCCGCCCGCAGGATATTTACGATCACCCCGCCACCATGTTCGTGGCCGATTTCATCGGCAGCCCGGCGATGAATTTCCTGCGGTTCGAAGGGGTTGCAGGGCAGGGGGATACGGCGGTCACCTTGGGCGATGCCACCATCACCCTGCCGCAACTGCAGGAAAGCGCGCCCGGCAAGGCACTGGCCCTGGGCGTGCGCCCTGAACATGTGCAACTGACCGATGCCGGCCAGTTGCGCGGCCGTACGCTTGCCACGGAATATCTGGGCACCACCCAGATCGTCACCATCGACACGGCGCATGGCACGCTCAAGGCGCGTGCGCCCGCGTCGCAGATCGTGAAAACCGGTGAGACTGTTGGGCTGAACCTGACGGCACAGGCGCTTTCACTGTTTGATACCGCATCAGGCCGCGCCCTGCGCACCGCCGCCAACGCAAAGGTGCTTCATGGCTGAGGTCATTCTGTCCAACCTGTCGAAATCCTTTGGCGCGACCAAGGCGCTGACGGATGTCTCGCTGACCATTCCCGATGGGGCCTTTGTCGTGCTGCTGGGCCCTACGGGCGCAGGCAAGACCACCACGCTGCGTCTGATTGCGGGGCTCGACAAGCCCGACAGCGGCGATGTGCGCATCGGCGGGGCCAGCGTGCTGGCCGACACGCCCGCGCAACGCGATGTGGCCATGGTGTTCCAGCAGTATTCGCTGTACCCGCACATGACCGTGCGTGACAATCTGGCCTTTCCGCTGCGCAGCCCTGTGCTGAACGTGCCGGAACCGGAAATCGCCATCAAGATCAAGGCTGTGGCAGATGTTCTTCGCATCGCGCACAAGCTGGACAACAAGGCGACGCAGTTGTCTGGTGGTGAGATGCAGCGCGTGTCGATCGGGCGCGCGCTGGTGCGCAATCCGCGCATCTATCTGATGGACGAGCCGCTCAGCAGCCTTGACGCCAAGCTGCGCGCCGAATTGCGGGTGGAACTGAAGCGCATCCATGCCGAACTGGGGGCGACGTTCCTGTATGTGACGCATGACCAGATCGAGGCGATGACGATGGCCAGCCACGTGGGCGTGCTGGACCAAGGCCGCCTTGTGCAATTCGGCACCCCGCGCGAGATTTATGACAACCCGGTCAACCTTTATGTTGCCACGCGTCTTGGCCAGCCACGCATCAACGTGCTGCCTGCCAGTGCCTTTCGCGGCGGCCCCGCGCAGGCCACGCAGATCGGCTTGCGCCCGGAACATATCGCCACGGGCGAGGGCCAGCCTGCCACCATCCGGCGGGTGGAGCATCTGGGCGACCAGACGCGCCTGCATCTGGAGATGGGGCCGCATACGCTGATCACGCTGACCGATCCGCATACCACCCACCAGCCAGGTGAGACCCTGAACATCCGCCCACAAAACCCGCTCTGGTTTGATGCCAGCGGTTCGCGGGTTGCCTGAAGAAATCCGCGTAAGGAGTTGAAAATGAAGCAGTTCATGAATGGCCGCGATGCACTGGTGACCGATGCGGTCGATGGTCTGGTGCGCACGTCCGGTGGGCGGCTGGCCCGGCTGGATGGCTATCCGCATATCAAGGTTGTGGTGCGCACCGACTGGGACCGCAGCAAGGTGGCGCTGGTTTCGGGCGGCGGATCAGGGCATGAGCCCAGCCATGCGGGCTTTGTCGGGCAAGGGATGCTGACGGCGGCGGTTTGCGGCGAAGTCTTTGCCAGCCCTTCGGTCGATGCGGTGCTGGCGGGTATTCTGGCGGTGACGGGCAAGGCGGGCTGCCTGTTGATCGTCAAGAACTATACCGGTGACCGGCTGAATTTCGGCCTTGCCGCCGAAAGGGCCCGCGCCTTTGGCCTGCGGGTGAATATGGTGATCGTTGATGACGATGTTGCCTTGCCGCATCTGCCACAGGCACGGGGCGTGGCAGGCACCCTGTTTGTGCACAAGATCGCCGGGGCGGCGGCCGAAGCCGGGCAAGACCTTGATGCCGTCACGGCGGCGGCGCAACGGGTGATCGCCGGGGTCGCCAGCATCGGGATGTCGCTGGACACCTGCACGGTGCCGGGGTCGCCCAAGGAAGACCGGATCGCTGATGGCAAGGCCGAACTTGGCCTTGGCATCCATGGTGAGGCGGGGGTACAGCAAGTCAGCTTTACCGGGGCCAGATCCGCCATGGCCATGGTGCTGGAGAAGCTGGCCCCGCATGTGACGGGCGACAGCAATGTGGCGCTGCTGAACAACCTTGGCGGGGCGACACCGCTGGAAATGTCGGTGCTGGCTGCTGAACTTGCGGCCTCGCCCCTTGGGGGGCGCATTCAGGCGATTGTCGGGCCGGCAGCCTTGATGACATCGCTGGACATGCAAGGGTTCTCTGTCTCGGTCCTGCCTGCCACCGCTGATGATCTGACCGCGCTTGCGGCACCTGTAGCGCCTGCGGCCTGGCCGGGGATGCAGGCCATTGTCCCGCTTGCCATCCGTCCACTGCCAGATGGGCTGGCCCCGCTCAAGGCGTTGGCTTCGGCCCACCCCCTGCGGCGTGGCCTGATCGAAAGCTGCTGTGCTGCGTTGATCGCGGCCGAGGCGGACCTGAACCTGCTGGATGCGAAATCCGGTGATGGCGATACGGGATCAACATTGGCCACGGCCGCGCGGGCCTTGCTTGCGGCCATCGATGGCCTGCCCTTGGCTGATATCACGCAGGCCTACCGTGCCATCGGCAGTGAGTTGAGCCAGACCATGGGTGGTTCATCGGGGGTGTTGCTGGCGATCTTCTTTGCGGCAGCGGGCGATGCCAGTGCCAGTGGCAAGGACTGGATTGCTGCTTTGCAGGTGGGTCTGGCCCGGGTCATGCAGGTGGGTGGGGCCAAACCGGGCGACCGCACGATGATTGATGCGCTGGAACCCGCGCTGGCAGGCCTTGGGCATGGTTTGCCTGTCGCTGCCGCTGCGGCGCGTCAGGGGGCGGATGCAACCGCCGGCATGGTCCGGGCCAAGGCCGGGCGCGCAAGCTATCTGTCCGAAGACAAGCTGGCCGGGCACAATGACCCGGGTGCCGAAGGCGTGGCGCGGCTTTTTGCTTTTCTTGCTGAAAAGCACGGCTAAGGGGCAAAGCTGTTCGTCAGGGCCTTTGACAAGTCTGGGCTTTCCCGCTTTGCTTTGGGCAAACCGGGGGGGATGATGACACCACAAGACCGCGTGCGCGCTTTGCCGATCTGGAAGGGGGTGCCGCAGATTGCCCCGTTGGATGGCGGGATCACGAACCAGAATTTCGTGGTGACGGATGCACAGGGAAAATCGGTGGTGCGTATCGGTGCCGACATGCCCGAGCATCACATTTCCCGCAAGACCGAGATGGCGGTCAGCCGGGCGGCGCATGCAGCGGGGATTGCACCGGCGGTGCGGTATCACACCTATGGGGCGCTAGTGATCGACCATATCGCGGGGCGCACGCTGACGGCAGCCGATCTGTGCGACGACGCCCAGCTTGACCTTGCGCTGGCGCTTGTCATGCAAACCCACCGCGATCTGCCGCGCTATCTGCGCGGACCTGCCCCACTGTTCTGGGTGTTTCACACGCTGCGCGACTATGCCGCCACGCTGCGCGAAAAGGGCAGCGCATATCTGACTGACGATCTTTTGCAGGATGCTGCCGAACTTGAAGGCGAGGTTGGCGCCATCAACCTTGTCTTTGGTCACAACGACCTGTTGCCTGCGAATTTCATGCATGATGGCGAACGGATGTGGCTGATCGACTGGGAGTATGGCGGTTTCAACTCTCCCCTGTTCGATCTGGGGGCGCTGGCAAATGCGGGCCTGACCCATGCACAGGAAAATCGGGTGTTGCGCACCTATTTCGGCGCGGCCCCGACGGCTGACCTGTGGCACCGCTACCGCGCGATGAAGGCGGCAAGTGCGCTGCGCGAGGCGATGTGGTCCATGGTGCAAGAGGTGCATTCCGCTTTGCCGGTGGATTTTGCGGCCTATACAGCCGTCAACCTTGCTACCTACCGCGCAGCCTTTGACGCTTTTCGCCATCCATGAGTATGCAATGACTGACCTTCCGACTTCGGCCCGCATCGTCATTATCGGCGGCGGGATCATCGGCTGTTCTGTGGCCTATCATCTGGGCAAGATGGGGTTGACGGATACGATCCTGCTGGAACGCAAAAAGCTTACCTCGGGCACCACATTCCACGCAGCCGGGCTGGTGGGGCAGTTAAGAACGTCGGCCAACATCACGCAATTGCTGGGATATTCAGTTGATCTGTATAAACGGCTGGAGGCCGAGACAGGCCTGCAGACCGGCTGGAAGATGAACGGCGGGTTGCGGCTGGCCTGCAACGAACAGCGCTGGATCGAGGTGAAACGGCAGGCGACAACAGCGCATTCCTTCGGGCTGGAGATGCATCTTCTGACGCCGAAGGAAGCGCAGGATCTGTGGCCCTTGATGACGATTGATGATCTGGTGGGGGCGGCCTACCTTCCCACCGACGGGCAGGCGAACCCGTCGGATATCACCATGTCTTTGGCCAAGGGCGCGCGCATGGCGGGGGTGACGATCCGCGAAGATACGCCTGTCACGCGGATCCTGATCGAAAATGGCCGCGTCAAAGGCGTGCAGACGCCCGAGGGAACCATTGCCTGCGAAAAGGTGGTGATCTGCGCGGGCCAGTGGACGCGGACCCTTGCCGCCACCGTGGGGGTGAACGTGCCCCTTGTCAGCGTGGAACACCAATACATGGTGACCGAGGCGATACCGGGTGTCACCAGCACGCTGCCCACGCTGCGCGACCCGGATCGGCTGACCTACTGGAAGGAAGAGGTCGGCGGTCTGGTCTGGGGCGGGTATGAGCCGAACCCAAAGCCGTGGGCAAGGGATGGCATCCCCGAAGGCTTCCATTTCGAACTGCTCACGGCGGATTTCGACCATTACGAACAGTTCATGGATAACGCGATTGCGCGCGTGCCGGCTCTCTCAACTGCGGGCGTCAAGCAATTGATAAACGGGCCGGAATCCTTCACCCCTGATGGCAATTTCATTCTGGGTGAAGCGCCCGAACAGCGCGGCATCTTCATCGGCGCGGGCTTTAATGCCTTTGGCATTGCATCGGGTGGCGGGGCGGGCATGGCGCTGGCGGAATGGGTGGCCAAGGATGCCGCCCCGTTTGATCTGTGGCCTGTGGATATCCGCCGCTTTGGCGCCGTGCATCGCAGCACGGACTGGGTGCGCACAAGGACGGTGGAGGCCTATGGCAAGCATTACACCATCGCCTGGCCATCCGAGGAAATGCGCAGCGCGCGGCCCACGCGGCGTTCTCCGCTTTATGCGCATTTGCAGGCGGCGGGTGCCTGCTTTGGCGAGAAATTAGGCTGGGAAAGGCCGAACTGGTTTGCCGGTCCGGGGGAGGAACCGGTGGATCGCTATAGCTACACCCGTCCGGGGTGGTTTGGCGCGGTGGCGCGCGAACACCATGCGGCGCGCAATACGGCGGTGCTGATCGACCAGACCTCGTTCGCCAAATTCGTGCTGCAAGGGCCGGATGCGGCGGCGGCGCTGAACTGGATCGCCGCAGGCAATGTCGATCGGGCCGTGGGCAGCCTGACCTATACGCAGATGCTGAACGCGCGGGGAGGCATCGAATGCGACCTGACGGTTGTGCGCCTTGCGCATGACCGCTTCTACATCGTTACGGGCACGGGCTTTGCCACGCATGATTGCGACTGGATCGCGCGCAACATTCCGGCGGGCCTGAATGTGCAACTGATGGATGTCACATCGTCCTATGCAGTGCTGTCGCTGATGGGGCCAAAGGCGCGCGAGATCCTGCAGAGCGTGACGCCGAATGACATGAGAAACGACGCGCATCCATTTGCTACAGCAAGGGAAATCAGCATATCGGGTTGCACGGTGCGCGCGCTGCGCGTAACTTACGTGGGCGAACTTGGCTGGGAATTGCACTTGCCCGTGGACATGGCGGTGACGGTGTATGAGGCACTTATGGCCGCCGGTGCGGGACATGGGCTGGTCAATGCCGGTTACCGGGCGATTGAAACCCTGCGGCTGGAAAAGGGCTATCGCGCATGGGGCAGTGATATCGGCCCTGATCACACCCCAGTCGAGGCGGGGCTGGCATGGGCGGTCAAGATGAAATCGGGCCTGCCATTCCTCGGGCGTGAGGCGATTGCGGCGCAACTGGCGCAGGGCGTGAAAAAACGGCTGGCGACCTTCACGGTCGCCGATCCGCAGGTCATCCTGTTGGGGCGCGAAACAATTTACCGCAATGGCGAAAGGGTGGGCTGGCTGTCATCGGGTGGGTATGGGCATACGATTGGCCTGCCCATCGGCATGGGCTATGTGCGGCACAAGGACGGGGTGACGGAAGATTTCATATGGGCTATGTGCGGCACAAGGACGGGGTGACGGAAGATTTCATTCTGTCAGGCACCTATGAGCTGGAGGTCGCTTCGGAACGCGTCCCCGCCACCGTCCACCTCGCCCCGCTATACGATCCCACAGGTGCGCGCGTCAGATCCTGACCGTGCTCATTTTTTGTCCATAAATATCCCACGGGGGGTGCGGGGGGTGTGAAACCCCCCGCTGCCTACCCATCAAAACGCGTCGCCCCCCGCCGGCGCTCATCCACCGGCTGTGTCAGCACTGCCGCCTGATGCGCCCGCTGGTCGCAATTCGCCCGCGGGCAGATGCGGCAGTTGATGCCGATCGGCACGGTGCGTGCCTTTGTGACGGCGAACCCCTCTGCATAGCCGATCTCACCCACATGTTCGATGGTGCAGCCAAGCGCCACGGCCAGCCGGTTGTCCTGCCCGTAGCGTTCGAAAGTGGGCCGGTCCACCGTGCGCGAAAAGACGAAATACTGTGACGCATCAGGCATTTCCACGAACTGTGTGACAATCTTTGATGGCGTGCGGAAGGATGTGTGCACATCCAGCCGCGGGCAGGCCCCGCCATATTCCGCCAGATGGAAATCCGTGGCGTTGAAACGTTTGGTCACGTTGCCGCCCTTGTCCACCCGCAGGAAAAAGAACGGAACACCCGTCGCTCCATCCCTTTGCAAGGTCGTGGCCCGGTGGCAGGCCTGCTCGAAACTAACGCCAAAGCGCGTGGCCAGATGGTCAAGGTCGTATTTGCTGGCCTTGGCACCGGCCAGAAACGCGTCATAGGGCATCAGCACGGCGGCGGCGAAATAGTTGGCAAGCTCCACCCGCAGGCGTGACATGCCGCGCATATCCGTAATGCCAGACCGTTCCACCAGCCCGTCAAACAGCGCGCGTTGTTCCAGAAGGCCGGCCATATGTGTCAACTGGAAGATGCGGTTGGTATGGTCCAGCGCCTCTGACAGCAAAATCTCGCGGCTGCCCTCATCATACTGGCGCAGCGTGCCCGGCAGGTCGGCCACGTTCACCAGCCGTACGTTCACCCCGACGCGGTCGCGCAGCCGTGCTTTCAGGGCCGTATAAACCTCATCCCGCGGCACGGGGGCGGGCCAAAAGCCTTCGGCCGCGCGTTCAAGGTCGGCAAAATGGTTGCGGTTGCGGCGAAAGACGTGGTGCACGGCGGCCTCTGGCGTGGCCACGAGGTTCGGCGCCTCGGCCTCGGTCAGGGCCATCAGCTGGTCGGTTGCCGCCTGATGCGCACGGTGCAGGCGCAGGAAGGCGTTGGCCAGATCAGGCGCATGGACCAACGCTGCGCGCAGTTGCGCAAGATCAGGCCGGGCTTCGGCATAAAGCGGGTCTTGCATGGCGGCGCGCAGATCAGCCAATTGGCCTGCCGCATCATCATCTGCAATATCGCGCCAGTCCACGCCATAGGCTTCGAACAACCGCAGCAATACCTGGACAGAGACGGAGCGTTCGTTGTTTTCCAGCAAGTTCACATAAGATGCGCTGATCCCCAGTGTGCGCGCCATGGCCCCCTGGGTTTCCGAACGCTCCAGCCGCAGGCGGCGCAAATGGGGGCCGATAAAGGTTTTCTGCATACGGCTGCACACATTTTGAATATGTCATCTTTACAATATTACAAAATATTAACCTTGTAAACTTTCGCGTTTACAGCAGAACGCGCTTTGCCTTTGCACATCGCCGCCCCTGCGTCAGAAGGGCGCATGCAGCAGCGGAGGGCGTCATGAAAACCGGAATCACCCATCTTTACATTCCCGGTCCCACAAACGTGCCTGACGATGTGCGCCGCGCGATGAACGTGCCGATGCAGGACATGCGGGCGCATGATTTCGGGGCGCAGTGGCTTTCGCTCTATGCCGATCTGAAGATGGTCATGCGCACGACCGAAGGCACGGCGATGCTGCTGCCGGGGTCGGGCACGGCGGCGTGGGAAGCAGCGATGACAAACACGCTGAACCCGGGGGACCGTGTGCTGATGGCACGCCACGGGCAGTTCAGCATGCTGTGGGTGGAAATGGCGCAGCGGCTTGGCCTTGATGTGATTGTCGTGGATGTGCCTTGGGGCCAGCCCACGCCGGTTACGGAATTTGCACGGCATCTGGCGGCGGACCGTGCGGGTGAGATCAAGGCGGTGTTCGCGACGCATAATGAGACGGCGACGGGTGTGACGAGCGATATTGCGGCGGTGCGGGCGGCGATGGACGGGGCGTTCCACAAGGCACTGCTGTTTGTGGATGCGGTCTCGTCCTTGGGGTCGATCGACGTGCGGATGGATGATTGGGGCGTGGATTTGCTGGTGGCAGGCAGCCAGAAGGGCCTGATGTGCCCGGCGGGCCTTGGCGTGCTGGGCATCAGCCCCAAGGCGATGGAGGCCAGCAAGACGGCGACAATGCGCCGGGCCTATTTCGAATTCAAGGACATGGTCGCAATGAACGCAGGCGGCTATTTCCCCTACACGCCGCCGACACAACTGCTGCACGGGATGCGCGCGGCAATGGACCGGATCAAGGCCGAAGGGCTGGACAATGTGCTGGCGCGCCATGCACGGCTGGCCGAAGGCGTGCGCCGCGCCGTGGCGGCCTGGGGTCTGCAACTGGTGGCGGAATATCCTGTGAACTATTCCAACACGGTCTCGGCGATCCGCGTGCCTGCGGATGTGGATGCACGCGATGTGATCAAGATTGCCTATGATCGCTATGCCACTTCGTTGGGGTCGGGCCTTTCGCAACTGGCGGGCAAGGTGTTCCGCATTGGCCATCTGGGCGATCTGAACGAAGGGATGGTGCTGACCGCCCTTGCCGTGACAGAAATGGCCTTGTCCGAAGCGGGCGTGAATATCCGCTTCGGATCAGGCGTGGCGGCGGCGCAAGCGTGGTTCTCCACCGGGCGCAGTGCCCAGACGCCTGCGATTGCAGCCGAATAAACCTTAGGAAGTTATCATGAGCCATACGCTTTACCCGCTGCGCCGTGCGCGTTTGCAGCGGTCCGAACTCGCTGTGCCGGCATCCAACCCAGGCATGATCGACAAGGCCGCTGCAGGCCCTGCGGATTTCGTGTTCCTTGATCTGGAAGATGCGGTGGCGCCGCCCGAAAAGGAACAGGCGCGCAAGAACTGCATTCAGGCGCTGAATGACATTGACTGGGCAGCCAAGGGCAAGACCGTGTCAGTGCGCATCAACGGGCTGGATACGCATTACATGTACCGCGATGTGGTGGATGTGATGGAACAGGCGGGCAGCCGCGTTCACACGCTGCTGGTGCCGAAAGTGGGCGTGCCTGCAGACCTGTATATGGTCGAGGCGATGGTGAACCAGATTGAACAGGGCAAGGGCTATACCACGCGCGTGGGGCTGGAGGCGCTGATCGAAACGGCGCTTGGCATGGCGAATGTGGAGGCAATCGCGCAGTTTGGTGGGCGGTTGGAGGCCTTGCACTTTGGCGTGGCGGATTATTCGGCCAGCATGCGGGCACGCACGACGAATATCGGCGGGCTGAACCCGATGTATCCGGGCGATCAGTGGCATGCGGCGATCTGCCGGATGGTCATCGCCTGCCGCGCTTATGGCCTGCGCGCGATTGACGGGCCGTTCGGCGATTTTTCCGATCCCGAAGGCTACAAGGATGGCGCGCGGCGGGCGGCAGCACTTGGCTGTGAAGGCAAATGGGCGATCCACCCGTCACAGGTGGCGCTGGCGAACGAAATCTTCAGCCCGACCGAGGCCGAGGTGACCAAGGCACGGCGGATCATCGAAGAACTGCGCAAGGCCGAGTCTCAAGGAAAGGGCGCGGCAAGCCTTGATGGCAAGATGATTGATGCCGCATCCGAAAAGCAGGCGAACAACATTCTGGTGATGGCCGACGCCATTGCCGCCAAACAAAGCTGAAAATTTTAGTACTAAAATTTTCAGCGCCAGTGGGAGGGAAAGCACATGGACATTCACGAATACCAGGCCAAGGAAATTCTGGCACGTTTCGGCGTGCCCGTGCCGCGCGGCGGGCTGGCCTACAGCCCGGAACAGGCGGGTTACCGCGCGCGTGAACTGGGCGGCAGCGCCTGGGTTGTGAAGGCGCAGGTGCATTCCGGGGGCAGGGGTGCGGCAGGTGGCGTCAAGCTGTG
>JALOSO010000114.1 GCA_025458385.1 Paracoccaceae bacterium
GGCAAGGTCTGACATTTGGCAGGCAAGGGTGGACGCAGCGGAAACGATGCAGTGCCCACCCTGCGCCTGGACAAGTGGCTGTGGCAGGCCCGGTTTTTCAAATCGCGCGCATTGGCGACCGCGGAAATCGAAGGCGCAGGGGTGCGCATCAACGGGGTGAAAACCCGCAAACCGGGCCATGTCTTGCGCGCAGGTGATGTGCTGACGTTTCGCCAGGCCCCGGACATTCGGGTGATCCGCGTGCTGGAATTGGGGCAAAGGCGGGGGCCCGCATCCGAAGCACAGGCGCTTTACCTTGATCTGGACCCGCCAGCCCCGCTTGAATGATCCGCGCCCCTGCTTTATCTCCACGCCAAGAAATAACCGGAGACGGCCCGATGACCTATGTGGTGGTCGATAACTGCATCGCCTGCAAATACACCGACTGTGTCGAGGTATGCCCCGTGGATTGCTTCTACGAAGGCGAGAACATGCTGGTCATCCACCCGGATGAGTGCATCGATTGCGGTGTGTGCGAACCCGAATGCCCGGCAGATGCGATCCGGCCGGATACAGAGCCGGATATGGAAAAATGGGTCACCTTCAACCGCAAGTATTCGGAAATGTGGCCGGTGATCGTGACCCGCAAGGATCCCCTGCCAGAGGCCGAGGCGCGCGATGGCGAAACTGGCAAGCTGGACAAGTATTTCTCAGAGGCTGCCGGGGCAGGGGGCTGATCTGCAACAACTGCGGATTGCGCAGGCGAATCGGGCGTGATTCGGGTGGCTTTTGATCACGAATCGGGCAATCTGGGAAAAGCTGTGCCTTTCTCGACGTTTACGCGGCGGTATTTGGCCGCGTCACATGTTGGAATCAGGCCAAAAATGTGCTACATAATCGTTACACATTAGCACGGGGCCCCCTCACACGTTTCAGAGCTGCTCGCCTGAGACGCAAATCCAATGACATCTTACCACACATCGCCGGGGTTGATGGCCGCGGTCGGTGAATTGTCGTCGGATCAAGGGCCCGCTGAAAAGGATGCGACTGAATGACAAAGACCAAAAAGCCCGACTTCCGTCCGAACGAATTCGTCGTGTACCCCGCGCATGGCGTGGGCAAGATCATGTCGATCGAGGAACAGGAAATCGCCGGGCTGCGGCTGGAACTTTTCGTGATCTCGTTCGAAAAGGACAAGATGACGTTGCGTGTGCCAACGCATAAGGCGACCGAAATCGGCATGCGGTCACTGTCCACGCCGGATGTCGTGTCCAAGGCGCTGGATACGCTGAAGGGCAAGGCGCGGGTCAAGCGCGCGATGTGGTCGCGCCGTGCGCAGGAATATGAGCAGAAGATCAACTCGGGCGATCTTTTGTCGATTGCCGAGGTCGTGCGCGATCTGCACCGCTGCGATGACCAGCGCGAGCAAAGCTATTCCGAGCGGCAGCTTTATGAAGCGGCACTGGAACGTCTGACCCGTGAAGTGGCGGCTGTGGCCGGCACGGATGAGGCGGGTGCACAAAAGCAGGTGGGTGCGGTTCTGGTTGGCCGGGCGGCCTGATCGGACCACCTCTCTGCTATAAAGGCCGCGCCTGCCAGCGCGGCCTTTTTCTTTGGGGTAGGGTGGGTGAAACCCACGCGCCCGCTGCCACTAAAGCACCACCGCCAGCACCACCAAGCCCACCACCTCGCTGACCTGCTGCGTGGCCCCCAGCACATCGCCCGTCTGCCCGCCAATCCGCGCCCGTGCCAGCGCCATAACCCCCAGCACTGCCAGCGCCGTTACCAAGGCAACGCCAAGTGCTGCCATCTCGACCGCCAGCACCCCCACGATCAGTGCAAGTGCCACGGCCACCCAGACCGCCTGAAGATCCGGTCGGCCCACACCATGTGACAGGCCTTTGCCCCGCGCATTGGGCAAGGCCCACATCACTGCGGCCATCGGCGCGCGCGACAGGGCCGCCACCCCCACAACGGCCCAGACCGACACGGGCAGCACCACGCACAAGGCCGCCCAACGGGCCAATACGGTCAGGACCAGCGCCAGCACGCCATAGCTGCCGATGTGGCTGTCCTTCATGATCTCCAGCCGCCGCTCGCGCGTCCAGCCGCCGAAAAAGCCATCCACCGTATCGGCCAGCCCGTCTTCGTGCAATGCACCGGTCACAACGGCCTGCACGCCAAGAACCCCAACCGCAGCAACCGTTATCGGCACACCCATGGCCAGCAAGGCCGCACCGGCCAGGGCGGCAAGGCCGCCCACCAACACCCCCGCCACGGGCCAGGCCCAGGCAGCCTCGGCCCCCCTTGGGTGCTCGACCCGCACCGGGAGCCGCGTCAGCAAACCGAGGGCCGAGGAAACATCGCGCCAAAGCCCGGAAATGTCGCGTGGGATCATCCAATTGCCTTTCTCAGACTGGTCATTCTGCGGCCCATTCGGTAGCGAAGGCCAGTCACTTGCACAACAGCGGGATCATCATGTCCGACTTCACCTCACTTGCTGCGTTTCAGGCGCTTTTGGCCGCGATGCCGGGCCCGGATGCCACAGCGATTGCTGCGGCGGCTGACCGCAATGGGCAACTGACCAAACCGCCGGGTGCTTTGGGCCGGCTGGAAGAGATCGCGCAATGGGTTGCTGGCTGGCAAGGAACGGCGCAGCCCCGCACAGACCGCGCGCAGATCTGCATTTTTGCGGGCAATCATGGGGTTGCGGCGCGCGGCGTTTCGGCGTTTCCGGCCGAGGTGACGGCGCAGATGGTGCTGAATTTCGTTCATGGTGGGGCCGCGATCAACCAGCTGGCCAAGACCTTTGGTGCGAAGATGACGGTCGAGGCGCTGGACCTTGAAACGCCGACAGCGGATTTCACCGAGGGACCGGCCATGTCCGAGGCCGAGGTTGTGGCGGCCCTGCAGGCCGGTTGGAATGCCGTGGACGCGACGGCGAATCTGCTGGTGGTGGGCGAGATGGGCATCGGCAACACCACGGCGGCGGCGGCAATTGCGACGGCACTTTATGGTGGTGACTGGGTCGGGCGCGGCACGGGGGTGGATGACGCGGGATTGGCGCGCAAGGGGGCCGTGGTCGCGGCAGGGCTTGCGGCCAATCCGGTGGCAAGGGGGGACGGACTGCAGGCCTTGCGGTGCCTTGGCGGGCGCGAGATTGCGGCGATGGCAGGGGCCATGGCGCGGGCAAGGGCCCTGCGCATTCCGCTGATCCTGGATGGTTTCATCGCCTGCGCGGCAGCGGCCTGCCTTGCGGCGGCCGTGCCGGGCAGCATTGACCACACGATTGCCGGCCATCTGAGCGCGGAAGGTGCGCATGGTCGCCTGCTTGGCCAACTGGGCAAGGAACCGCTGCTGTCGCTGGGCCTGCGCCTTGGCGAAGGGTCGGGCGCGGCGCTGGCGATTGCCGTTGTCAGGGCGGCCTGCGCCTGCCAGTCGGGCATGGCAACCTTTGCCGAAGCAGGTGTTGCCGCTGGCTGATCGGGGCCTTTAGCCGGCAAGCAGCCTGTCAAGCTGTTGGTAGCAGACGGCCATGCTGTCGCCCATTTCAGATGCAAGGGCGCCGTCGCGGGCGGGCGTGCTGGCATAGGTGATCGTCAGCTGCAGCGCTGATCCGGTCGGGGTCGCTGTCAGCCGCGTATCCACCAGCGTCGGGCCGCCTGTCCAATCGGGCGCAAAGGTTTCCGTATGGACGATATGGCTGTCACCGTTTTCGGCCATGGTCATTTCAAGGAAAGTTCCCGTCAACGCCATTGTGCCCTCCGGACCCTCTGCCCAGGCATAGCGAAAACCGCCACCGGGGCGGGCATCAACTTCGCACAGGGTCAGCGGTGCCTCGGGGATGGCCATCCAGCGCATCAGCAGGTCAGGCTCCAGATGGGCCTTGACGAGGTCTGCCACCGGGGCGGCAAAGTGGCGGCTGATGCTGATGCCCGTATCGCCTGCTGCTGCAATTGCAAATTCCGCCATGCCATGCCCCTTTGCGCCCGACGCTGTGCAAGTGATCGTTCTGGCCACCTGACGCCAAAGACGGGTTCACTGCAACCCCCCCCCGCCAACCCGACGCTGCTGCAGATCCCGGGGGCAGGCGGCCTTGCGCTTTCCTGCTAGTCACAGCGGCTGATCTTCGCTACTATGGCAGACAAGCCATGGCACAAGACCGTGGCGCGAGGCGATACAGGCAAAACGGGCGGATATTCCATGACGGAAATGGTCTATGGGTCCAGCCCCGCGCGGGTGACGGAACCGGTCATTCCACGCTGGTGGCGGACGATCGACAAATGGGCGTTGTGCAGCATTTTTCTGCTGTTCGGCATCGGGCTGATGCTGGGACTTGCGGCCTCGGTCCCCTTGGCCGAACGCAATGGGCTGGATCCCTATTACTATGTCGAACGCCAGATGTTCTTTGGCGGCATGGCCATGGTTGCCATGATCGGCGTGTCGATGATGACCCCTGACATGGTGCGCCGCATTGGTGTGCTTGGCTTTGTCGGGGCGTTTGTGGCGCTGATGTTGTTGCCGGTCTTTGGCACCGACTTCGGCAAGGGGGCCGTGCGCTGGTTCAGTTTCGGCTTTGCCAGCGTGCAACCGTCCGAGTTTCTGAAGCCCGGCTTTGTCATCCTGTCGGCCTGGTTGATGGCAGCCAGCCTTGATCTGTCGGGGCCGCCCGGCAAGATCCTGTCCTTTGCCGTCACGGCCATCATCGTCATTTTGCTGGCCCTGCAGCCAGACTTTGGCCAGGCGATGCTGATCGTCTTTGCCTGGGGTGTGATCTACTTTATCGCCGGGGCCCCGATGACACTGATCTGTGTCGTGCTTGGGCTGGTGCTGACGGGCGGTTTTTTCGCCTATGAGTTTTCCGAACACTTCGCCCGGCGGATCGACGGTTTCCTGTCGCCCGAGGTCGACCCCCGCACGCAGCTTGGCTATGCCGTGAACGCCATTCAGGAAGGCGGCTTTTTCGGCGTGGGCGTGGGTGAAGGGCAGGTCAAATGGGCACTGCCCGATGCGCATACCGATTTCATCATTGCAGTTGCTGCCGAAGAGTATGGCCTGATCCTGGTTCTGTGCATCATCGGCCTTTATGCACTGGTCGTGGTGCGGTCGATCCTGCGGTTGCTGCGTGAACGCGATGCTTTCGTGCGGCTTGCGGGAACGGGCCTTGCGTGCATCTTTGGCGTGCAGGCCATGATCAACATGGGTGTGGCCGTCAGGCTGCTGCCTGCCAAGGGCATGACCTTGCCCTTTGTCAGCTATGGGGGATCATCAGTGATTGCGGCAGGGATCACGGTCGGGGCACTGCTGGCGATGACACGCCTGCGCCCGCAGGGTGAATTGACCGAGATTTTCCGGCGGGGCCGCTGATGGCGCAACCCCTGCTTCTGATCGCGGCGGGTGGCACGGGGGGGCACATGTTCCCCGCGCAGGCGCTGGCCGAGGCGATGCTGGCGCGGGGGTGGCGGGTGCGGCTGTCAACGGATGCGCGGGGCGCGCGCTATGTCGGGGGTTTTCCGGCGGCAGTGGAGGTCAGCGAAGTAAGTTCGGCCACCTTTGCGCGGGGGGGATTGCTGGCCAAGATGCTGGCGCCGCTGCGGATTCTGGCGGGCATCCTGTCCGCGACGCTGCGGATGCTGCGCGAAAAACCGGCGGTTGTTGTGGGGTTTGGCGGCTATCCGACGATCCCGGCGCTGGCGGCTGCCTATATCCTGCGCCGCCCACGCATGATCCACGAACAGAACGGCGTCCTTGGCCGCGTGAACCAGTTCTTTGCAGCAAGGGTTGACCGGGTGGCCTGCGGCACATGGCCAACGACACTGCCCGGGGGGGTGACGGGTGAACATACCGGCAATCCCGTGCGGGCCGCGGTGATGGAGCGGGCCGGGGCGGGCTATATTCCGCCGGGCGATTACCCCATGAGCATTGTCATCATCGGTGGCAGCCAAGGCGCGCGCATTCTGTCAGATGTGGTGCCTGCGGCAATCGCAGGCCTGCCCGAAGGGCTGCTGACGCGGCTGCGGGTGGCCCATCAGGCGCGGGCCGAAGACATTGATCGTGTTGTGGCCGCCTATCACGACGCGGGCGTCAGGGCCGAGGTCGCACCGTTTTTCGACGATATTCCACGGCGGTTTTCCGAGGCGCAGCTGGTGATTTCGCGCGCAGGGGCCTCTTCGGTTGCGGACCTGTCGGTCATCGGGCGGCCGGCGATCCTAATCCCCTATGCTGCGGCGACGGGCGATCATCAATCGGCCAACGCGCGGGGGCTGGTTGACGCCGAGGCAGCGGTGCTGATACCCGAAAAGGCGCTTGACGCGGGGGGCCTTGGCGCGCAGATCGAGGCCATTCTGACACAACCCAAGGCGGCAGAACGCATGGCGCAGGCGGCGCTTGCCCAGGGCCGCCCGGATGCAACAGACCGACTGTGCGCATTGGTCGAAACACTGGCGAGGTCATCATGAGTGCTGCAACAAAACTGCCCCTCGAACTTGGACCCATCCATTTTGTCGGCATCGGCGGCATCGGCATGTCAGGTATCGCCGAGGTGTTGATGACGCTTGGCTATGCCGTGCAGGGCAGTGACTCCAAAGCCTCCAAGATCACCGACCGGCTTGTGAAACTCGGCGCGCGTTTCTTTGAAGGTCAGCGGGCCGAGAATATCGGCGAGGCGGCGGTGATTGTGATTTCATCAGCCATCAAGAAAGGCAACCCGGAGCTGGAAGAGGCCCGCCGCCGCAAGCTGCCCGTCGTGCGCCGCGCCGAAATGCTGGCCGAACTCATGCGCCTGCGCTCCAACATCGCCATTGCGGGCACGCATGGCAAAACCACCACCACCACGATGGTCGCGACGCTGCTGGACAAGGGCGGGTTTGACCCCACGGTCATCAACGGCGGCGTGATCCATGCCTATGGCTCAAACGCCCGCGCGGGCGCAGGCGAATGGATGGTGGTTGAGGCGGATGAATCCGACGGGTCTTTCAACCGCCTGCCTGCGACCATTGCCATTGTCACGAACATCGACCCCGAACATATGGAACACTGGGGCAGCTTTGATGCCCTGCGCAAAGGCTTTCTTGATTTCGTCTCGAACATTCCGTTCTACGGCCTTGCCGTCTGCTGCACCGACCACCCTGAAGTGCAGGCACTGGTAGGGCGCGTGGCGGACCGCCGCATCGTCACCTTCGGCTTTAATGCGCAGGCGGATGTGCGTGCGGTCAACCTGACGTTCGAAAATGGCGTGGCACATTTCGATGTGGCGCTGCAGGGCGAAGGGCCGGATGCCGTAATCGAGGGCTGCACCCTGCCGATGCCAGGTGATCATAACGTCAGCAACGCGCTGTCCGCCGTGGCCGTGGCCCGCCACCTTGGCATGAAGAAAGAAGAGATCCGCGCGGCCCTTGCAGGGTTTGCGGGCGTGAACCGCCGCTTTACGCGTGTGGGCGAAGTGGATGGCGTCACCATCATTGATGACTATGGCCATCACCCGGTGGAAATTGCCGCCGTACTGCGCGCGGCGCGGCAGGCGACAAAGGGCCGCGTGATCGCCGTGCACCAGCCGCACCGCTACACGCGCCTGTCGCATCTGTTCGAGGAATTCTGCACCTGTTTCAACGAAGCAGATGTGGTCGCCATTGCCGATGTCTATGCCGCAGGTGAGGACCCGATCCCCGGCGCTTCGCGCGATGATCTGGTCGCAGGTCTGATTGCCCACGGCCACCGCCACGCAAGGGCGATCCTCGACGAGGCGGATCTTGCGCGTCTGGTCAAGGAACAGGCGCGGCCGGGTGACATGGTTGTCTGCCTTGGCGCGGGCACGATTTCGGCCTGGGCCAACGGTCTGCCCGCCCGCCTGATGGGCAAGGCCGCATGATGTTGCAGGCGACGCCCGATTTTCTTCGAAGAAAACTGCAAGTTCCTTCAATGGAATTTGGTGCGCCAATGCGAAAGGCAGGACGTTGAGCACCCCCCTCATCATCGGTTGCATCTGGGTGTTTGCCGCCGCCGCAACGGCGATGCTGCCGATGAAGCGGCAGATGGTGCCCGGCGTGATCCTTTTGATCATCGCACCGGTGCTGATTGGTTGGATTGGCTGGGTCCATGGCTGGATTTGGGCTGCCGTCGGCCTGTTTGCCTTTGTGTCAATGTTCCGCAACCCGCTGATCTATTTTGCAAAGCGCGCGATGGGCAAGCCTGTCGAACTGCCGCCGGAGTTGCGGTGATGGCGCCGCTGATCCTTGCCTGCATCTGGCTGATCGTTGCGAATGTGGTGGCGATGCTGCCCAGCCGGGATCATCACTGGCGCGCGGCCTATGCGCTGATCGCCCTTGGCATTCCGCTGTTGGGATGGGTGACCTACATGCATGGTCCGTTCCTTGGGCTGGGATTGCTGATCGCCGGGGCCAGTGTGCTGCGGTGGCCATTAATCTATCTTTGGCGGTGGGTGCGGCGGCACCTCGGGCCAGCAAGATGAGGTCGCTTGCATGAGGCAGGGATCATGACCACCGAAAATGCGCTTTTGTTGCTGGCCTTTGGCACCTTTAGCACGGCTTTTGTGTTGACCTACCTTGTGGCGCTTTGGACGCGGCCCCGTCTGGCCTGGGCCGCTGTCGTGGTGGGGGCGCTGGCGACCGGGGGCATGGTGCTGTTGTCCGAGATGCAGGCGCAATCGGCGCAGGGCGAAACGCCGGGGGCGGCCACGCTGATCATGGCGGGCGTCCTTGGCATTGCGACGATCGGCGCGCTGGTCGGGGCGGGTTATGGCACATGGAAGGCGCGGGGTTAAGGCCGCCCCTTGCGGCGTGCCCGCAATCGGCCCTAGAAGCAGGGGATGACCCTGCTTTTTCCTGATGTGCGCGGCACGCTGACCCCTGACCGCCCGCTGGCCGATCTGACATGGTTGCGGGTCGGTGGCCCGGCCGACTGGCTGTTTCAACCGGCCGACGCGGCCGATCTTGCGGCGTTTCTGGCGGCACTTGACCCGACGATCCCGGTCTTTCCGATGGGTGTGGGCAGCAATCTGATCGTGCGCGACGGTGGTGTGCGCGCCGTCGTGATCCGGCTTGGCCGGGGGTTCAACGGCATCGACATTCTGGGCAACCGCGTGACCGCCGGGGCGGCCGCGCTGGACGCGCATGTCGCGCGCCGCGTTGCCGAAGCCGGGCTTGACCTGACCTTCCTGCGCACAATTCCCGGCAGCATTGGCGGTGCGGTGCGGATGAACGCCGGCTGTTATGGCAGTTATGTCGCCGATGTCTTGAC
>JALOSO010000115.1 GCA_025458385.1 Paracoccaceae bacterium
ATCTGGCCGTTCCGATCGACGAATCCTTTCATCTGATCGTACCTGCCGGGGGCACCGGCCATCCTGACGCCGATGCCTTTGTCAATTGGCTGCTTGGCGCCGCCCAGGCGCAGGCCAAGGATGGTCAGGCCCCCACGCGCTGATGGTCTGGCTCTGGCGTCATACCGCCGCTTATTCCGGTTTTCGGCCTTGGTCTGGCACAGGCCCGTTGCCCTTGCCGCGCGACGCCACTGTGATGCTGCGCTGGCCGAAGGGTGCGATGGCCCTTGCCGTCGGGATTGACGACAGGGCCTACGCCATGGTTTCATCTGCGCATTGATTATCCGTCAGTTTTCCAAAATCATAGGTTTGTCCATGGCTGGACCCGTTATCTCTAATCTTGAAGGCAATAAGCTGAACCGCACAATCCAGCATTGTGTCGGCAATATCTGTGAATGCCTTTCGCAGGCCATCGAGTCCCTGCTCAATGCCAATAACCCGCATGGATCAGGCGAAAAGGGCCTGCGTCAGCATGTGGCCGAACAGATCGCCCCGGGTGCTGCCGCACCGGGCACCGATGTCTGGAACCGGCATCAGACCAATATCGCCGATCAGCAGCGCAACCTGCGCGACCATCTGCGCGAGCATGAGGCGCGGGGCTGTGGCGGCCCGCCTGCAGGCGGCTCTCCCGTGCCGGCGGGGGCCTGGCGTGCGGCAACCGCGCCGCTGCCCACGGCCGGGGATTGGGGGGCGAACAACCCTGCCGCCTATGAAGGTCTGACAGGCAGTGTCGCGGGTGACGTTGCCGCCGGGGCGGCCACGGTTGGTGCCGGGTATCTGATCTACCGGGGTCTTCGGCTGTTGCCGTCGCTGCTGTTTCCGCCATCGCTTATCCCGAACCTGGCCATCCCATGACCCTTGCGCCCCGGACCGCCTGCCATGAATGACCCGCAGTATGCCCGCCCCGGCGATCTTGTGGCACCGCTGGCCCTTGACGCGGCCGCACCGCTGTATGACCTGCTGCACGTGCCCCCCGGGGATGGCAGCCTTGCGATGCATGGTTTTCTCAAACAGGCCGTGGAGTACGCACGCCTTAACCCAGACCCCGCTGCACTTTGGGCAGCCGTGCAGTCATACGCGCAGGCCACCCTGACGCCTGAACAGCAGCAGTCTTGGCTTGGCTGGCTGTTCAATGCGTTTACCGGGCTGCATCCGCCGGATGTTGATCTGTCGGGCTGGATGATCGCGCTTGATTACTTTGCGGTTGCGCCAGACCCCTGGAAAGACAGCGGCATGTCAGGCGAGAACGTGCAGGCCGCCGTGGCCCTGCTTGACCGTTATGCCGCCGCGCTTGACGCGCCGGGTTTTGCCGCCGCCCTGGCCGAGGCGCAGGCCCGCCCGCTGACAGCATGGGACAAGCGGCTGCATCAGGCCTATGGCTTTGTCTATTTTGATCGTGCAGGCGGGGCTGACCCCTTTACCAAGCTGAAATTCGTACATCAGGGCGAAGCGTTGCGCCGCGCGGTCCGCGAAACGCGGCTGGACGATCCCGACTTTCCGGCCGAAACGCTGCGCGTGCTGGCCCAGGCCCTGATCGACAGGCGCGATATCTGGATGCCGCCGGGCCGTACGCTTGGCCCGCTGTCCACGCTTGCATGATGGCAGGCGGCACATGATCAGCGATGCCGACCGGGCGCATTGGGGCATTGCGGCCTATCTTTTCAGCCTTGATCTGGGCGCGGATCTGGCAACTGTCGCCCTGCCCCATGCGCCATGGGGCGCCCTGCGCCCGGCCATCCGCGATGCCATTCTGTGGAACCGGCAGGCGGTTGAGGCCGGAAAGCCCGCACTTTTCCTGCGCGATGCCATTGGCGCGGCCTTGCAGGGCCGCAAGGTGACGCCTCCGCAGGATTTTCTGGTCTGGGTCGAAACCCGGCTGGTGACCGAGGGGCGCCGCGCAAATGGCATGATCCCACGCCTTTTGCCCCTGGGCGCGCCAGCCCTGCTTGCCCGCGTCGATGATGCGCTGAAACTGCCGAAAGGCTATGCGCCACTGGTACACGGCGCGATTGATCCGGTGGCCAGTGAGGCGCTGCTTGATGCGGTCTTTGCCGCCGACGGGCTGATCGACCGCGGCGATCTGAGCCCCTGGGATCAGGAACTGATCGCACGGAATGCCGATCATCACGCCCCCGACAATCCGCTTGCCCCGCTGATCCACAGCCTGACACAGGGCCTTGCAGCAGCGGCGGCCGATCAGGTTGCAGTGCGGCTTGCACCGGCGCAACGGGCCGCGCTTGACGCGCTTTGTGCGGGGGGGGCGGGATGAAGCCGCTGCACCCCGTCACCCTTGCCTCGCGCAATCAGGCGCTGGACCTTGCCAAATCCGTTGCCGCGGCGCATCCCGGCCATTATGGCCCCGTGCCCCCGGCCTATCTGGCGCTGCGCATCCATGAAATGCTGCGGTTCTGTGAAGACAGCGGTATCTGGCAGCCCGCCGATCTTGCCATGATCGTGACAGCGATGTTTGCACCGACACCCGAATGGCTGCCGCCGCTTGACCGGGACCATGCCATCCGCACCATCATGAACGGCGGCACCACGCCCGAGGCCCGCGCCCGTACCGTGGCCCTGGCCCTTGGCGGCACCCTTCCCCCCGGCACGACGCCGCGCGAAACACCGCGAGGTTGATCGCGCCTTTGCGCAGGTTGTTCCACGCCACAAGGGTGCGCTAACAGGACGTGACCGGCGCCCAGATCACATCGTCAATCCGCGCAGCCCCCGTGGCCAGCATCACCAGCCGGTCAAAGCCAAGGGCAATGCCGCTGGCCGGTGGCATGATCGCTAGGGCCGCCAGAAAATCATCATCCAGCGGATAGCGTTCGCCGTAGATGCGCTGCTTTTCATCCATCTCGGCCACAAAGCGGCGGCGCTGTTCTTCCGCATCGGTCAGTTCGCCAAAACCGTTCGCCAGCTCCACCCCACAGGCATAAACCTCAAACCGTTCCGCAACGCGCGGATCATCCGGGCAACGCCGCGCAAGCGCCGCCTCGACGGCGGGATACCGGTCCAGAACCACAGGCTTGCCGATGCCTAGGTTTGGCTCGATCTGCGCACTTAGCACCCGGCTGAAGATATCCGACCAGGTATCATCCGCCGCCACCCTGATCCCTTGCACCTGATCCGCCAGCGCATCCCGGTCTGCCCCATTGCGGTCCAGCGTACGCAAGAGATCAATCCCCGCATAACGCCGAAACGCTTGGGCCACGCTCAGCCGCTCGGGCTGTGCGAACGGATCACATTCCCGGTCCCGATACCGCAACACCGCTGCACCCGCAGCCCGCGCCGCAATGCCCAGCAAGGCCGCCACATCATCCATCAGCACGTTGTAATCTTCGTCCACGCGATACCATTCCAGCATCGTGAATTCCGGTGAATGCAGCGCGCCCCGCTCCCGGTTCCGCCAGACATGGCCGAAACAGGCAATCCGCTTTTCCCCGGCCGCAAGCAGCTTTTTCATGGCGAATTCAGGCGAGGTGTGAAGATACCGCACCTGCCCCACCCCATCATTGCCGATGGCGACCGTCTGAAACGCATGCAGATGCGCCTCATTCCCCGGGCTGATCTGCAGGCCCGGCGGATCAACCTCCAGAAACCCTTCCGCCGCCAGCCAGGCCCTGACAGCCCCTTGTATCCGCACGCGTGCCATCAGGGCAGGTCTGCGATCCCGGTGCCGTTCGGGCAGCCACCATGCATCTGTCATCTTTGATCTTCCGATTTTGTCGCGACTGCGCTATCAGCGCGCCAACTTAACCGCAAGGAACCGCACTCGTGAAAGTCATCGCCTCCTCCCTCCGCAAGGGCAATGTCGTTGAAATGGATGGCAAGCTCTATGCCGTGCTCAAGGCCGAGAATTTCCACCCCGGCAAGGGCACGCCGACCACATCTGTGGACATGCGCCGCATTTCGGATGGCGTGAAGGTGGCTGAACGCTGGCGCACGACCGAAATGGTGGAAAAGGCCACGGTCGATGAGCGTGAGTATGACTTCCTTTATGAAGACGGCGAAGGTTTTCATTTCATGGAACCTGCGACCTATGAACAGATCACGGTCAGCCCTGATGTGGTGGGCGATGACAAGGCGTTCCTGACAGATGGCATCAAGGTCTATCTGAAAACCTATGAAGGTGTGGCCATCGGCATGGAACTGCCTGCCCGCGTGGTGGTAGAGATTACGGAAACCGAACCCGTGACCAAGGGCCAGACGGCCTCGTCCAGCTACAAACCTGCGATCTGCTCCAACGGCATCCGCGTGATGGTGCCGCCGCATATCGGGGCGGGAACGCGCATCGTGATCAATACCGAGGATTACAGCTATCAGGGGCGTGAAAAGGACTGATCCTTCAGTTCTTTTGCCCGGATTCAAGCGCGCAGCGCGCCGGGCAGCGTCCGACCGCCGCCCGATGACAAAGGCTCCCGCCCCGGGCGCAGGGCGGGTTTAAGCCCCACTGCTGTGCACAACACTGTTGCAACGCCAAGCGCCGGATTTTTCGAAAAATCCGGTCCGGAACCTTCAAAGGTTCCGGTCCGATTTCTTCGAAGAAATCGGCTTTGCGCGACCCGCGCGCCAGATCCCCCCGCTTGCACCCCCACCGCCCCTCCTTTACCACTACCTTCAGCACAGGGGGACCGGATTGCGCATTCTCATCACCAATGACGACGGCATCAACGCCCCCGGCCTTGAGGTCATGCACCACATCGCCACCGCCCTCGCTGGCCCCACCGGCCAAGTCACCACCGTCGCCCCCGCCTTTGAACAATCCGGCGTCGGCCATTGCATCAGCTACACCCGCCCCATGATGATCGCCAAACTCGGGGATCACCGCTATGCCGCCGAAGGCTCGCCCGCTGATTGCGTGCTGGCCGCCATCTATGACGTGCTCGACGGTGCCAAGCCCGATCTGATCCTTTCCGGCGTCAATCGCGGCAACAACTCTGCCGAAAACGTGCTTTATTCCGGCACCATCGGCGCCGCCATGGAAGGGGCGCTGCAAGGTGTGCCCGCCATTGCCCTTTCGCAATTCTTTGGCCCCGAAATGGACGGCATGCCCGATCCGTTCGAGGCCGCCCGCGTCCATGGCCCCGCCCTGATCCGCACCCTGTGGGAAAAGGCCCTGTGGGATAATGCCGATTACCGCCTGTTCTACAACGTCAACTTCCCCCCTGTCCCCGCCGCCCGCGTCAAAGGCCACAAGGTTGCCGCCCAAGGCTTTCGCCGCGACACCGCGTTCAGCACCGAAACCGTGCATTCCCCCCATGGCCGCCGCTATCTGTGGATCAAGGGTGGCCCGCAGCAGACCCCCACCCTGCCCGGCACCGACGCCGCCGTAAACCTTGAAGGCTATATCTCTGTCACGCCGCTACGTGCCGATCTGACGGCGCATGACCAGATGGCTGACCTTGCAGCGCGCCTGTCATGACGGACGCGGCCGATCCCGATGATCTGGCCGAACGCAAGATGCGCTTCATCTTTGCAATCCGGTCACGCGGGGTGACCGATGCCCGCGTGCTGAACGCCATGGAACGGGTGGACCGCGGCCCCTTTGTCCGCGGGCTGTTTGCCGACCGCGCCTATGAAGACATGCCGTTGCCCATTGCCTGCGGCCAGACCATCAGCCAGCCTTCGGTCGTGGGCCTGATGACCCAGGCCTTGCAGGTGCAACCCCGCGATACCGTGCTGGAGGTTGGTACGGGGTCCGGCTATCAGGCCGCGATCCTTTCGCTGCTGGCGCGCCGCGTCTACACGGTTGACCGCCACCGCCGTCTGGTACGCGAAGCAAGTGCCCTGTTCCGCGAACTTGATCTGACCAACATCACCGCCATCACCGCTGACGGCAGCCATGGCCTGCCAGATCAGGCCCCGTTTGACCGTATCGTCGTGACCGCCGCTGCCGAAGACCCGCCCGGCCCCCTCTTGGCGCAACTCAAGATCGGGGGTATCATGGTGGTGCCCGTGGGGCAGTCTGATACCGTGCAGGTGCTGATCAAGGTCACCCGGCACGAAAAGGGCTATCACTATGATGAATTGCGGCAGGTGCGTTTCGTGCCCCTGATCGAAGGCCTGGGACAGGCCGACTGACAAACCGGCACCGGGGCAAACCTGGGCCAGAAACACAGAGGCGGAGCCATGCTACCACGCACTTCCACATTGCGCGCCGGTCTTGTCGGCCTTTCCCTGCTGGCCCTGCCGGCCTGTGTGAATGAGCAGCTGAATGCACTCGACTGGGACTTGCGCAGTGGTGGCAGTACGCTTGACACCACCGGTGCGGCCCGCACGGCCACTGGCAACCGCCCCACCCCGGATGCACGCGGCATCATCAGCTATCCCACCTATCAGGTTGCCGTCGGCCAGCGTGGCGATACCGTGGCAAGCGTCGCACAGCGCGTGGGGCTGGATGCGAACGCGCTGGCCCGGTTCAACGGGCTGACCACAGGCGATACGATCAACGCAGGCGAGGTGCTGGTCCTGCCCAGCCGGGTTGCAAGCGCCGGGGCCGCCCCGGGTGCACCCACGGCCACAACGGCGGCTGCCGCAGGGCTCGATGTCACATCGATTGCCACGACGGCGCTGGACCGTGTGGGGACATCGACCCTGCCCGCACCGTCAGGGGCGGCCCCGGCCCCGGCCACTGCGACCGCGACGCCACCCGCCGGGGCCGAACCCCTGCGCCATCAGGTCAAACGCGGCGAAACCGCCTTTACCATCGCGCGCACCTATAATGTTTCGGCCCGCGCCCTGGCCGAATGGAACGGGCTGAATGCCGATCTTGCCGTGCGCGAAGGGCAATATCTGCTGATCCCGACAGCCGCACCCGGCGGTGCCCGCCCACCTGCCGCGCCAGCCAATACCGTTGCTGTGACAACCCCGGGCGCGGGCACACCCACACCGACCCCGCCTTCCGCCTCGCAGCCCCTGCCGGACGAAGACCCGGCACCGGCAGCGGCCGCTGTCGAAAACACCCCCGCCTCACCCGCGCTGGCCGAAGACCGCACCGCCGCAAGCAGCACACGCATGGCCATGCCAGCGCAAGGGCCGATCATCCGGGGCTATGCCAAGGGCCGCAACGAAGGCATCGACATCGGTGCTGCGGCCGGATCAAACGTGGTGGCCGCAGCCGATGGCACGGTGGCCGCCATTACACGCGATACGCAGCAGGTGCCGATCATCGTGATCCGCCATGCCGACGGATTGTTGACGGTTTATGCCGGGGTTGACGGCATCACCGTCAAGAAAGGCGATGCGGTACGGCGGGGCCAGAAGATTGCCGTCGTGCGTGCCGCGAACCCGGCTTTCCTGCATTTCGAAGTGCGCCGCGGCGTGGAAAGCACCGATCCGGCAGCGTTCTTGCAATAGGGGACGGCACGCGAATTTTCGTCGAAAATTCGTGGCCCTACCCGGTCAGCGCCACACCCTCACGTGCGGCCAGATCGCAGAAGAATTGCCAGGCCACCCGGCCTGACCGCCCGCCGCGCGTGGTATACCATTCCACCGCTTCGGCCCGCAGCCGTTCCGGCGGCACGGCCACGCCATGCGCCGCGCAGTAGCCGTCGATCATCGCAAGGAATTCGTCCTGACTGCAGGGATGAAAGCCCAGCCACAGCCCAAAGCGGTCAGACAGGCTGACCTTTTCTTCCACCGCCTCACTGGGGTTGATCGCGGTTGACCGCTCATTCTCGATCATGTCGCGTGGCATCAGATGCCGCCGGTTGCTGGTTGCATAGAACAGCACATTTTCCGGTCGCCCCATGATCCCGCCATCCAGCACCGCCTTCAGGCTTTTGTAATGCTGGTCATCATGCGAAAAGCTAAGATCATCACAAAACAGCAGGAACCGCGCTGTTTCACCACGCAGCAGCGCCAGCAGATCGCCCACCGACGGCAGGTCTTCGCGGCTAAGTTCCACGATCTTCAGCGCCAGCCCTTCGGCCCGCACCTGCGCATGCACCGCCTTGACCAGGCTTGACTTGCCCATGCCGCGCGCGCCCCACAAAAGCGCGTTGTTCGCCGGAAGGCCGCGTGCGAAATGCCGGGTGTTTTCAAGCAGCGTGTCGCGCGACCGGTCGATCCCCACCAGAAGACCGATATCCACCCGTGCCACACGCGCCACAGGCACCAGACGCGCCGGCCCTGTCTGCCAGACAAACGCGTCACTGGCCGCAAAATCGGGCATGTCGGGCGGCGGCGGTGCAAGGCGTTCCAGCGCCGCGGCAATCCGCGTCAGCACGGCTTTGCTTGTCATTCCGCCTCATCCACCCAGGTGCCGTCAGCCCGGGCAATCGCCTCGCGGTCACGCTCAAACCGGGCAATCAGCCAGATCGAGATTTCGTAAAGCGGATAGATCGCCGCGAACAGGATCACCTGGCTCATGATATCGGGGGGCGTGACGATGGCCGCGACCACAAGGATCGCCACAACCGCATATTTGCGCGTCGCCCGCAGGCCCGCCGCCGAAAGGATGCCCGCGCGCCCCAGCAAGGTCAGCAGCACCGGAAGCTGGAAGCACAGGCCAAAGGCCATGACAAAGGTCATGGTCAGACCCAGATACGCCTCCATCGAGCCCTGGAACACCACCCCGACCGGGGCCGCCGACAAGCCTTCACTTGCCGCAGCGACCGAATCCTGAAAGCCAAGGAAAAACTCGAACGCGAAGGGCAGGATGATCACATAGGCAAAGCCCGCACCGATGAAGAACATCACGGGCGACGCCACCAGAAACGGCAGAAACGCCGCCTTTTCACTGCGGTACAGGCCCGGCGCCACAAAGCGCCACAGCTGGTAGGCGATGATCGGGAAGGCCATGATGAAACCGCCCCACATGGCAATGCGGATGGCGACGAAAAACCCTTCCTGCATCTTCACAAGGATCAGCTGGCATTCCTGCCCGCGGTCTTTCAGCACATCGCACATCGGATGTGCCAGAAAGTTGAAGATCTGCTGCCAGATCACATAGCCGATGATGAAACACACCACAAAGGCCGAGATCGCATAAAGGATGCGCGTGCGCAGTTCGGCCAGATGCTCGATCAGCGGGGCCGCACTTTCATCGATCTGGTCGGCCATCAGTCTGCTGCCTTTGCGTCAGTCTTTGCGGGAGTGGCCTTTGCACGGGCGGCACGCGGTTTGCGCGCGCGGGTTTGGCCGCCACCGTGTCAGCAGTGCTTGCCGCACCTTCGGCCACAGCGGGCACGGGCGCAGGCGGCACCTCTGGCAGGATCACCGGCGCGGGCGCGGGGCGCGTGGCGGGCGGTGGAACGACCACCGCCTGGTTGCCGGGTGGCAAGGCTACGTTGTGGGCAGGCGGCTTGACCGCTGCAGGCTTGCTGCTTTTCAGCGGATCCCAGTTTTCGAACTTGGTGGCGGCGTCC
>JALOSO010000005.1 GCA_025458385.1 Paracoccaceae bacterium
GACAGGCGATACAGATCGTTCAACGGCCCCATCGCCTGCGCCAGTTCCTCATGCAGGCAATCGCGCACTTCTTGCGGCGTGGTGTCTGATGGCACAAAGATCGCCACGCGGTCGCGTGTCTCGACCGTGGTCCAGTCCAGCGCTGCGGTGTTGCGGGCCGCGCGATATTCATCCCAGCTTGACACCCGCGGCACCACGAAACAGGCCGCCGATGGCACAACAGACTGCATGGTGCGCCGCGGCAGGAATTCGACGGTGATTGATGCGGCACCCCCCGTGGCCTGCACGTCAATCCCCGCTTCGGCCCGGAACCGTGCCAGCACACGGGTCAGATCTTCCGGGGCTGTTGCGGGAATATTCCCGGCCAGTGCCACGGTGATCGGCCCCTCAAATCGTGAAAATGCGGGAATCGGCCGCCCGCTTTCCATGCGGAACACAAGGTCAAGGTAATCGCGCGCGATCCCGGCGTTTGACCGGCTGACTGTTGTTGCCGCAGTGATGGCAAGGCGCGGTTCGGTCGGGCCAGAGGCTGTCGACAACCCGGCCGTCGGGCGCGCCATGGTGACTTGCGCGGTTGGGGCAGGGGCACAGGCAGCCAGCGTGAACAGTGCACAAAGTGAAAGATACCGCATGTTTACGCAGCCCTGTTGTAACGGATGAAGGGGGATTTCGTGCCGATGCGGTCGTACAGCATGCGGCCGGTGTAGTTGAATTCCTGCGTCAGCCAGTAAACCGCCGGCGCGCCCGCCGCGTCTGCTGCCGCATAAACCGCCTCGATCAGCGCCCGCCCCACACCCAGGCCTCGCGCCTCTGGCGTGGTGAACAGGTCCTGCAGATAGCAGACCTCTTCGACCTTCCAGCAGCTGCGATGCAGGATGTAATGTGTCAGCCCAACAGCCCTGCCTTCCGCAAAGGCGATCAGCCCATGCGGTTCCTCGCGCTTGCCCGACAGCAGGCGCTGGAATGTGGTCTCATAGACTTCCCGCGGCAGGTTTGCCCCGTAAAAGTCAAGGTAGGCCCCCCAGAGCCCACGCCACAAAGTTTCATCGTCCGCCTGCAAAGGGCGGATCGACACAGGTAATTTGGACATATTTGGCAGCGTCCGATGTAACGTCTTCGTTGCAGATCAGAAGACAGGTCCGAAGTGTCGGTAAGTGGACCGCTTTGTGTCAATCGCAGGGAATCTGTCGAATTGTTTCGAATCTATACGTGGGGGCGCATTGCGGGCCGCGCGCCAGATATTCCCCAAAAATATCACGCAATATTACAATATGTTTCAAAAAATTGGGGATAGGTTACCAAATCATGGCAAGACTGTGGCAAAAGCCGGGCTTTTCCGTGCCGATTCGCCCCCAAGGCCCCCGGCGGCCTAACGCCCCGATTTCGCCATGAAGGCCAGCCGCTCGAACAGATGCACATCCTGTTCGGTCTTTAGCAGCGCCCCGTACAACCGTGGCAACGCATCCTTGCCGGACAGGCGCAGGTCCTCGACCGTCAGATCTTCCGCAAGGATCAGCTTCAGCCAGTCCAGCACTTCCGATGTGCTGGGCTTTTTCTTCAGGCCCGGCGTGTCGCGCAAGGCAAAGAACTGCGTCAGGGCCGCCGTCAGCAGCGCCTCTTTCAGATCGGGAAAATGGACACGCACGATGGCGGCAAGCGTCGCAGGATCAGGAAAACGGATAAAATGGAAAAAGCAGCGCCGCAGGAACGCATCAGGCAATTCCTTTTCGTTGTTCGACGTGATGATGACAATCGGCCGGTGCCGCGCCCGTACCACCTCGCCTGTCTCGACCACCGTGAATTCCATCCTGTCCAGTTCCTGCAGCAGGTCATTGGGAAATTCGATGTCGGCCTTGTCGATTTCGTCGATCAGAAGCACCACGCGCTGGTCGGCCTCGAATGCCTGCCAGACTGCCGCCTTGCGGATGTAGTTGCGCACATCCGCCACGCGCGGATCGCCCAACTGCCCGTCGCGCAGGCGTGCCACGGCATCGTAATCATAAAGGCCATGCACCGCGCGGGTTGTGGACTTGACGTTCCATTCAATCAGAGGTGCATCAAGGCCCGCTGCCACCTGCCGTGCAAGTTCGGTCTTGCCTGTGCCCGGTTCGCCCTTGACCAGCAAGGGGCGCTGCAATGTCACGGCGGCATTCACGGCTGCTGCAAGCTCTTCCGTGGCAACATATCCGGCTGTTGACGTGAATTTCACTGTCATATCAATCCTCTGGCTATTCGTCGCATGCCTTTGCAGCTTGCCCTCAAATTGTCGCAACCTCTAGTGACAATATCCGCGCCTTAGGCTAATGCCTGCGCCCAGAGATATAAGGAGATTGCGATGACGGGGCACCCTGCAGCGCATCCCATGGAACCGGAGAGTCTTGGAATGAAGGCCGAAGTATTCCTGCCAGAAGATTATCGCCCCGCCGAGGACGAACCCTTCATGAACGATCGCCAGCTGGAGTATTTCCGCCGCAAGCTGCTGGTGTGGAAACAGGAACTGCTGGACCAGTCGGCCGAGACGATCGACAACCTGCAAGATTCGGGCCGCAACGTGCCCGATATTGCGGACCGGGCTTCGGAAGAAACGGATCGGGCGCTGGAATTGCGCACCCGTGACCGGCAGCGCAAGCTGGTCAGCAAGATCGACGCGGCCCTGCGGCGGATCGAGAACGGTGAATACGGATATTGCGAAATGACGGGCGAACCGATCAGCCTGAAGCGGCTTGATGCACGCCCGATTGCGGTGATGACGCTGGAAGCGCAGGAAAAGCACGAACGGCGCGAAAAAGTGCACCGCGACGAATGAGCCTGGGTATCGCCAAGGCGCGCCGGGGAGGTTCCCCGGCGTTTGCATTTGCGGGGGGGGCTGATCGCGGCATCGCCTGCCACAGCCCCGCGTGCCAAGGGGGGCGCGTGTCCGCGCGGGGCCGGGCGCAAGGGTATCGCCGGTGCTGATTGGCCAGCGCGTTCTGATCATCGGGGCCGGGATCGCAGGGCTTGCCGCAGCGCGTGCGCTGGCGATGCACGGGGCACAGGTCACCGTGCTGGAACAGGCCCCAGCCATTACCGAAGTCGGGGCGGGGCTGCAGATCAGCCCGAATGGGGCGGCGGTGCTGCGTGCGCTTGGGCTGGGCAAGGCGCTGGATGCGGCGGGGCTGCCGACACAGGCCGTGGTGCTGCATCATGCAGGCGGTCGCGCGTTGTTGCAGATGGACATGTCCAGCCGCGATTATCGCCTGCTTCACCGTGCGGATCTGATCGGTCTGCTTGCGGCCGGTGCAGCAGAGGCCGGGGTCACCCTGCGCCTGGGGCAGACGGTTGTCGGTGTCGCGCCCGGCGTTGTGACGCTTGAGGGGGGCGCGACGCTGGCCGCCCCCTTGGTCATCGGCGCGGATGGCGTGAAGTCACAGGTGCGGCAGGCCCTGAACGGCCGGGTTGCCCCGTTCTTTACACGGCAGGTGGCGTGGCGGGCGCTTGTTCCGGGTGATGCCGGTCCGGCCTGTGCGCAGGTCTTCATGGGGCCAGGGCGCCATCTTGTCAGCTATCCGTTGCGCGCAGGCACATTGCGCAACATCGTCGCTGTGGAAGAGCGGGGCGATTGGGCGGCCGAAGGTTGGTCGCAACGCGATGATCCGGAAAATCTGCGGGCGGCCTTTGCCGGGTTTGGCGGGCCGGTGCCGGGCTGGCTGGCGCAGGTGCAAGACGTGCACTTGTGGGGGCTTTTCCGCCATCCGGTGGCCAGAAACATGGCCCGGGATGGCATGGCGCTGATCGGGGATGCGGCCCATCCGACGCTGCCCTTTCTGGCGCAAGGGGCAAACATGGCGCTTGAGGATGTCTGGGTGCTGGCCACATGCCTGGCTGCGCATGACATCCCCACCGCATTGGCGGCCTATGTCGCAAGGCGCACCCCGCGCGTGACCCGGATTGTGCAGGCCGCCAACGCCAACGCCCGCGTCTATCACGCCCGCGGCCTGCGCCGCGCGGCCCTGCACACGGCCTTTCGCGCCGCAAACCTGATCGCCCCAAACCTGCCCTTGTCACGCTTTGACTGGCTTTACGGCCACGACGTCACGCGCGCGCCCTGACCCCGCCCTTTCAATGTCGCCCAAATATCCGCGCCGCAGGCTCCCGCCTCAGGCCGCAATCTCCACCCAGACCGGTACATGATCGCTTGGCTTGTCACCCGCGCGCACCTCGCGGTCGATCTGTACATCGCGCAAAAGATCAGCGGCCTGCGGTGAGAGCAGCACATGGTCAATGCGGATGCCGTTGTTCCGCTCCCAGGCATTCGCCTGATAATCCCAGAACGAATAATGCCCCGGCCCCTGCACCCGCGCACGGAACGCCTCGGTCATCCCCAGATTCAGGATCCGGCGATACGCGGCCCGCGTCTGCGGAAGAAAAAGCGCATCTTCCAGCCATGCATCGGGCTTTGCCGCGTCTTCGCGTTGCGGAATGACATTGTAATCGCCAAGGCATAAGAAAGGTTCTTCCAGTGCCAGCAGCGCGCGCACCCGCGCCTCCATCCGCGCCATCCAGGCCAGCTTGTAATCATATTTCGGCCCCGGTGCCGGGTTGCCGTTCGGCAGGTACAGGCCGCAGATGCGCAGGGGCACCGCCCCCATCACTGTCGCCTCGATCCAGCGGGCCTGTTCATCTGCCGGATCACCGGGCAAACCCCGCACCACCTCTTCCAAAGGCAGGCGCGACAGGATCGCCACACCGTTGAACCCCTTTTGCCCATGGGTTTCAACACGATAGCCCATGTCTTCGAACATTTCGCGCGGAAAGCTCTCATCCACCGACTTGATTTCTTGCAGGCAGACAACATCCGGGGTCGCCGCTGCAAGCCAGCGCGGCAGGGCCTCGATCCGCGCCTTGATGCCGTTGATGTTGAAGGTGGCGATCTTCATGCGCGTATCCCTGCCGAAACCTGGCGCAGCTTAAGGCGCATGCCCGCCGATGCACAAGGCCTGCGGTTTCATCCGCACGCGGGCAAGGCAATGGTTCGCGGCGAAAGGATGTTTGCATGGCCTATCTGCAATTCGGCGCGCCGGTTGTCCTGATCCTGTGGTTTGCGCTGGCCCCCTTGCGGGGCCGGGCGCGCCTGGCCCATGCGGCACTGACGGCCACCTGTCTGCTGATCGCTGGGCTGCTTTTCCGCTGGTCCTGGCCGTCTGCCTATGCCCCTGTCCTTTTTCTGGGGGTGTTCCTGCTGGCCTTCGTTATCGGCCGCCGCCGCCCGGCGAACCATCGCCAGCCCGTGCTGTGGCCCGGTTTTCTGGCGGGGCTTTTGGCCCTTGCGGGCGGTGTCGGCGTGGCGGTTCTGGTCAATGCGCGGCTGCTGCCCCCGGCGGGCGTCCTGCTTGCCAGCCCCTTTGCCGCACCGGCGCTGGTCACCGAAGGGGGCGCGCTGCGCCTGATCAACCGCCACCGCGATGTGCTTGATCCCGACAGCCCCAGCCTTGGCAGCTGGCGTGGCACCGCGCATGGCATCAGCCTGCTGCCGGTGGATCGGCTTGGCCGCCCCTTGCCCGCGCCACAACCCGTGCAGGCCCCTTGCGCCGGGGGCGTGATCGCCGCCACGTCAGACCCGCGCCTTGGCCCGCTTGTGCTGATCGATTGCGGCGGGGACTGGGTGACCGTTTCGGGGCTGGCCACGACGGCACCCGGCATTGCCGTGGGGCAGAAGGTGTCGCAGGGTCAGGCCCTGGGCGAGGGGGGGCCGATCACGCTGCACGCGCAGCGCCCGGCATCAGCGGCCCATCCGTTTTCCGGCACACCGCTGTGGCTGCAGATTGCCGGGGTCAAGCCTGTGCGCGGCTGGATCCTGTCCGGTGGCCCGCAACCTGCGCCGGCCGAATAGCGCCCGCCTGTTGCGAATTATACCGAAAAGGACGTGCCGCAGCCGCAAGAGGACGCGGCATTCGGGTTCTGGATGACAAACCGCGCGCCGATCAATTCTTCGCTGAAGTCGATGACGGCGTTCTCCAGAAACGGCAAGGAGACCGCATCCACCAGCACCTTTTGCCCGTCCTTTTCCAGCACAAGGTCATCGGCGGCCGGGTCGTCCAGCCGGATGTCGTATTGAAAGCCCGAGCAACCGCCACCCGCGACCGCCACGCGCAGGGCGCGGG
Source organism: Paracoccaceae bacterium (assembly GCA_025458385.1). Classification (GTDB taxonomy): domain Bacteria; phylum Pseudomonadota; class Alphaproteobacteria; order Rhodobacterales; family Rhodobacteraceae; genus JAAFHS01. Next base: position 6,141 of record JALOSO010000005.1, read on the forward strand.
TTTCACCGGTCAGATCGGCAATTTCAGACAGCCGGGCAAAGGCACGGTCCGTCACGCGGGGGGGAAGCGTCAAGTTCATGGAACACCCCAATGGGCAATGGCCTGACCGGAATATATGGTGCCTGCGACCGCTTAACAACCCAACGAAGGATGCTGCAATGACCGCGCCCTATGCCTGCCTTCCCGACGCGTCGCGTGGAAGACTGCATGCGGAACGCATGTCTTCGTTCCGATCACCCTTTCAGCGCGACCGCGACCGTATCATCCATTCCAGCGCCTTTCGCCGGCTCAAGCACAAGACACAGGTCTTTGTCGAACATGAGGGCGATTACTACCGTACCCGCCTGACCCATTCGATCGAAGTGGCACAGGTCGCCCGCACCATCGCCGGCGTGCTGGGCCTGAACACCGATCTCGCCGAAGCCATTGCGCTGGCGCATGACCTTGGCCACACGCCCTTTGGCCATACCGGCGAAGATGCGCTTGGCGCGCTGATGGCGCCTTATGGCGGCTTTGACCATAACGCGCAGGCCCTGCGCATCGTGACGCGGCTGGAACGGCATTACGCCGATTTTGATGGGCTGAACCTGACATGGGAATGTCTGGAAGGTATCGCGAAACACAACGGTCCGCTGACCGGCCCCAATGCCGATGAAAAGCACAAGGGGCCCTTGCCCTATGCGCTGGCCGAGGTGAATGCCGCCTGGGATCTTGGCCTTGATACCTTCGCCAGTGCCGAGGCGCAGGTGGCCGCCATCGCCGATGATGTGGCCTATTCCCACCATGATCTGCATGATGGCCTGCGCTCTGGCCTGTTCACCGAAGATGATCTGATGGCCCTGCCCGTGACAGGGCCCGCCTTTGCCGAGGTGGACGCCCTTTACCCCGGCCTTGACCCCATGCGACGGCGACACGAGGCCCTGCGCCGCGTCTTTGGCCGCATGGTCGAAGATGTGATCGCCGTGGCCCAAGGCCGCCTGACCGCCGCCAAACCTGGGTCGGTCGATGATGTCCGCGCCATGGGCACCACCATCATCCGCTTTTCCAAACCGCTGTTTCAGGAACTCAAGGCGATCCGGTCCTTCCTGTTCCACCGCATGTACCGCGCGCCATCCGTCATGGCCGAACGTGCCCGCGTGACCGAAACCATCAACAGCCTTTTCCCGCTGTTCATGGGCCAGCCCGACCTGCTTCCGCAGGAATGGCGCGATGATGTGGCCGCCGCAAAGGATGAAACCACCCTTGCCCGTATCGTTGCCGACTACGTCGCCGGCATGACAGACCGCTTTGCCCTACAGGAACATGCCCGCCTGCTTGGCCTTTCATCGTCGTAAAAATATCCGCAGGGTGAATTGGCCGCACTTGCGGCCAAGAGGGGCGGCAGCCCCTAATCCTTGGCGCGCGCAGCCAGAACCCACACCACCATCAGCCCGAACGACGCCACTGCGTTCCACGATGCCATCGACAGGCCCAGCATGTCCCACTGCACATCCGTGCAGCGGATCACGGGTGCCGCCAGAATCTGGTTCAGCAGGTCTTCCGCGCTGACCGCGCCGATGTCACCACCTGCAGCGCAGGTATCCGGCCCCGGCCACCAGCCGCGTTCCACACCGGTGTGATAGACACCCAGCCCCGCTGTCGCCAAAGCTGCCAGTGCGCCGCCAACGGCCAACAGGCGCGCCAGGCTGCGCTGGTGCATGAACAGTGCCACCAAGGCCACAATCCCCAGAATGCCCGCCAGCCAATGCGGCGTGCGCTGATAAAGGCATAGCGGGCAGGGCACCAACCCGCCAAAAATCTGAAACGCCCAGGCCCCGCCCAGCAGGGCGAACGACCCCAACGCCGCCATCATTACCAACTGCCACTGCCGCATCTGACACCCTTCTGTTTGCCGCATGGATAGCGCCGCAATGCCTAAAACAAAAGGCACCGACGCAAAACGCGTGCGGGCGCTGCGAATTTCCCTTGGGGGCCTGACGATCCCCCGTTAACCTTGGCCAAGGCAGGTGGCGTAAAAGGGGTGTCAGTCATGCAATGGCGCGGGCGCAGGGGCAGCAACAATATCGATGATCGGCGTGGGCGTGGCGGCGGTGGGCGCGCAAGGTCAGGCGGTGTTGGCGGTGTCGGTCTGATCGCCGTGCTGCTGATCGGCTGGTTCTTTGGTATCGACGTGTCGGGCCTGCTGAATGATCCCGGCGGCCAGACCACGGCGCCCCGAGAATTGACCGCCGCAGATCAGCAGGCGGGGGAATTCGTGTCCGTCACCCTTGCCGACACGGAAGAGGTCTGGGCCGCGATCTTTCGTGATCAGCTGGATCGCGCTTATGACCCGCCAACCCTTGTGCTGTTCAGCGGGGCCACCGATGCCAACGCCTGCGGCATGGCAAACGGCGCGACCGGGCCGTTCTTCTGCCCGGCCGACCGGCAGGTCTATCTGGATACCGATTTCTTTGTGACGCTTGAACGCCGTCTTGGGGCCGGGGGTGATTTCGCCGCGGCCTATGTTGTGGCGCATGAGGTCGCCCATTCCGTGCAGCACCAGCTTGGCATCCTTGGGCAGGCCAATCAGTTGCGGGCACAGGTGTCACCAGAGGAAAGCAATTTCGTGTCCGTCCAGATCGAGCTTCAGGCCGATTGTTTTTCCGGCGTCTGGGCAAACCATGCCCGCGACATGGGCAGCTTTACCCGCGATGATTTCCTTGAGGCGCTGAATGCCGCGCAGCGTATCGGCGATGACACCCTGCAGGCCAATGCCGGCCAGCGCCCCATGCCCCATACCTTTACCCACGGCACATCCGAGCAGCGCGCGCGCTGGTTCCTGACGGGACTGCAGTCCGGCAACATCGCCGATTGCGATACGTTTTCTGCCCAAGACCTGTGATTGACGCGGCCTGCGCGGGCAGCTAAACCCCCCGCAGATGGCCCGAGTGGCGGAACGGTAGACGCAGGGGACTCAAAATCCTCCGCCGCAAGGTGTGCGAGTTCGAATCTCGCCTCGGGCACCATCTGAACCCAGACAAGGCCCTGCCAATGATTCGCCACATTTCGTGGCTGGCAGCGCCGATCTGTGAACAATGGCCGCTTTTTCAGGCAATCATCTGCGGTTTGTCGATCAGCCTTGCGTTGTTCTGGCGCGATCATGGCGAAAATGTGCAGATGGTTAAGATGTCGCGCCAAGGCCCCTGACTGTTTCCATCTGCGCATCAGTGTAGCTTCGGGCCAGCATGAATTTGATGGCAAACCCCGCAGATCGGCCGGATTCAGCGAAATCTTGTGCAATGATTGTCGATGCGTCGCAACCAAGCCGCGCGCAAACCAGTGCTTTGGGAGGGGTCGGAAGCGCAACCAGGGATTGCAATTTGCCCCGTGACGGGAATTTGCCACGCATTTTCCACTTTTCAGCAAAGTTGAGGCGAATTAGACAAGAGGGGCTGCTCCTTTTGGGGTGGCAGGCCGTGGGGGCGGTCTGTGATGGAACTGCGTTCATTTTGAACGCGCAAGGACGAAAGAACGCTGCCGTTCTGAAATTCAGATCGATGCGCGCAATTGGCGCGTAACGCCGGATTTCCCGACGAACAGCAGCTTTGACCCTTGTATCACAGGCGGCCGCACTCGCGCCGGGCTGCTGATTTGCGTGCCAGGCGTTCCGACGGGGGGCCGCATCAACGTGCCTTACCCGAAACGAAACGGCGATTGCTTTCCTGCGGGAAGGCCCAAGTGTGAAGGATACGACAATGCCAGTTTTTGCGTTGTACAACTTTGATGAGACCGGCTCGCCCGTGCTCGACTCTGCGCTTGGGAACGGTGCCCAGAACGGAAAATACATCAACGGTGCAACGCCAGTCGGTGGGCTTGCGACGCTGGACGGGGTCGATGATCTGGTGAAGATCTTCCCCGATCCCAGTTTCCAGATGGATCGCGGCACGCTGGAAATCCAGTTCTCGCAGACTTCTCACGTCGGGAATGGCCCCAACACCATCCTGTCGCGTGACAGTGTCGGCAATACGGCAGGCGGCTACCGTATCGACGTGCTGGCCAATGGCGCCATCGCCATCGTGCACGAAACCCCCACGGGCAGCGAAAGCTTCGGCACCCCCGCCGATTTCCTGAATCCGGGCGACGAGATCAACCTGACCTATTCCTGGGATGAAGGCGGCTCGGGCGGGCGTCTGGTCATTGAAAACCTGACGACCGGCACGACCTTTGATGCCCCCGTTCCCAATACGCTGACCATGGATCAGGGCGGCATCAACCAGCCCTGGATCATTGGCGCGGGCCAGACCCTGTCGAACCCGGACCAGCTGAACGACATCAACCAGCACTTCAACGGCACGGTCGAGATGTTCTCGATCTCCGACACGGTCGACAACAACAACCCTGATCCGGTGCGCGACGGTATCGTGACGGGCACGGCTGGCGCTGACCTGATCGACACCTCCTATATCGACCCAACGGATGCCGACCGCGTGGATGCGAATGACGCGATCCTGCCGGGCGAAGTGGGCAATGACGACATCATCCGCGCCGGTGACGGCAACGACACGATCATCGCTGGTCTTGGCAATGATGAGGTCGAGGCCGGCAACGGCAACGATTCCGTCAACGGCAATGAAGGCGACGATTCGATCCTTGGCCAGGCTGGCAATGACTCGGTCTTTGGCGATGTGGGCAACGACACGATCATCGGCGGCGACGGCGATGATGAAGTCGTTGGCGGCGATGGCAATGACGTGGTTGACGGCGGCGCTGGCGATGACGCGCTGCAGGGCAACGAGGGCAATGATGCCCTGACCGGTGGCGCAGGCAATGACACAATGCTTGGCGGTAACGGCGATGACACCCTGTTTGCAGGGGAACTCGGCAGCCCGGACCGCGCCTATCCCGGCCTTTATGCGGCTGATGGCAACCCGGATGATGACCGCGACTCGGTCGTTGCCGGCATTGGCAATGATGTGGTGACGACGGGTGATGATGCCGACACCGTGCTTGGCGGTGATGGTGAAGACACGATCTATGGCGGGTTCGATGCAGACCGGATCAATGGCGGCAATGATGATGACGTTCTTCTTGGCGAAGAAGGTTCTGACACGCTGATCGGCGACGCTGGAAATGACCTGATCCTGGGTGGCACGCTTGAAAACACCGGTCCGACCGATCTGGTGGATGCCGTTGATCTGGATGATGCCAACAACCGCGACAGCCTGCAGGGCGGCGCGGGCAATGACACCATCCTTGGCGGTGATGACGACGATACGCTGGAAGGCGGCGACGGCGCTGACTTGCTGGATGGCGGCATTGACGAAGACAGCATCACGGGCGACGCTGGCGATGACACGATCATCGGTGGGCAGGGCAATGACACGGTTGACGGCGGCGCCGGCAACGACCGGCTGACCGATGGCGCAGGCGCCGATGTCGCCACAGGTGGCGCTGACCGCGACACGTTCGTGGGCGCAACCGCGGGCGACCGCGTTGACGGGTCTGAAACGGGCGATGACTTTGACACGCTTGATCTGCGTGGCGTAGGCCCGATCTCCATCGCCTTTGATCCGGCCAATGCCGAAAACGGCACGGTCACCTTCCTTGACGGCGCGGGTGCGCCGACCGGCACGATGAACTTCATCAACATCGAAAACGTGCTGAGCGATCTGCCGGATGCCAACCCCGATACGGCCACGACGCCTGAAGATACGGCCGTCACCATTCCGGTGCTGGCCAACGATACCGATGGCAATGGCCAGCCGCTGACCATCTCGGGCACGCCAACCGCGCCAAACGGCACGGTCACGGTCAACGCGGATGGCACGATCACCTACACGCCAGACGAAGATTTCAACGGCACGGACACGATCACCTATACGGTCACCGATCCGGATGGCAACACGTCGACTTCGACGGTCACGGTCACCGTGACGCCGGTGAACGATGCGCCTGTGGCCAACGACGATACGGCGACCACGCCTGAAGATACCCCTGTGGTCATCGGCGTGCTGGGCAATGACACCGATCCCGATGGCGATACGCTGACCGTTGTGGGCACGCCGACCTCGCCCAATGGCACAGTCGCGGTCAACCCGGATGGCACGCTGACCTTTACGCCAACCCCCGATTTCACCGGCACCACGACCATCACCTATGAGGTGAGCGATGGCAACGGTGGCACCGATACGGCTGTGGTCAACGTGACCGTCACCCCGGCCAGCGATGCGCCGGTGGCCAACCCGGACACGGCCGAAACGGATGAAGACACCCCCGTTGTCATCCCGGTTCTGGCCAATGACACCGATCCTGACGGCCAGTCCCTGACCGTTACCGGCGGCACTGCCCCCAACGGCACCGTCACCGTCAACCCTGATGGCACGATCAGCTATACGCCGAACCCCAACTTCAACGGCGAAGACACGATCACCTATACCGTCACCGACCCGGACGGCAACGAGGCGACCTCGACCGTGACGGTTACCGTCAACCCGGTCAACGATGCGCCCGAGGCCAACCCGGATACCAGCACCACGCCGTTCAACACGCCGGTCACCTTTGCCGTGCTGGCCAACGATACCGATGTGGATGGCGATACGCTGTCGATCCTTGGCACGCCGACCTCGCCCAACGGCACGGTCGCGCGCAACCCGGACGGCACGCTGACCTTTACCCCGACAACCGGTTTCACCGGTGCGGCCGTGGTGACCTACACCATTACGGATGAGGAAGGTCTGACCGATACGACGACCTGGACCATTACCGTGGGTGAGGACGATACGCGCGATGGCATCGTGTTCGGCACCGGCGGTGATGATCTGATCGATGTCAACTATCTGGGTGACAATGACGGCGACCGTGTCGATGCGACCGACGCCTTGCTGCCGGGCGCAGCCCCCAACGATGACTTCATTATTGCAGGAGCGGGCAATGACACCATTCTGGCTGGCCTTGGCGATGACTCTGTCCGCGCTGGCACTGGCAATGACTCGGTCCGCGGCAACTCGGGCGATGATACCATCAACGGTCAGGGCGGCAACGACACGCTCTTCGGGAACGACGGCGACGACACGCTGATCGGCGAAGCCGGCGATGACAGCCTGAATGGCGGCAATGGTGACGACAGCCTGGCCGGCGGCGCAGGCAACGACACGCTGATCGGCGAAGACGGCAACGATAACGTGCGCGGCATGGATGGCGACGATGTGATCGACACATCGGGCAATTCGGGCACGCCGCTGCCGGATGTGGATTACCCGGGCCTTTACCCGGCTGACCCGACGCCGCTGAACGATCTGGACACGGTCTTTGGCGGTGCGGGCAATGACACGATCCGCACGGGCGATGATGCCGACCAGATCTTTGGTGGCACCGGCAACGACAGCATTGATGCCGGCATCGACAATGACAGTGTTGTTGGCGGTGACGGTGATGACAGCGTCACCGGCAGCGAAGGCCGCGACACGATCTTTGGCAATAGTGGCAATGACCTGATCTATGGTGGTCTGCCGGTGGGCGTGCTGGACGGCCTGAACATCCCCGATGCAACCGATCTGCGCCCGCTGAACAACGCGGACAGCCTGTTCGGTGGCGAAGGCAACGACACGATCTTTGGCCAGGACGATGCCGATACGCTGTTTGGCGGCACCGGCAACGACAGCCTTGATGGTGGCATCGACAATGACAGCATCGTCGGTGGCATCGGCAATGACACCATCATCGGTGGTCAGGGTGCCGATACCATGGCTGGCGGGGCTGACCGCGATGTGTTCGTGGGCGCCAACGCCAATGACGTGATCGACGGCAACGAAGCTGGCGATGACTTTGACACGCTGGATCTGACAGGGTCGGGCCCGCTGCGCATCGTCTATGCCGATGACAACCCGGAAAACGGCACGGTCACCTTCCTGGATGCCGATGGCAACCCGACGGGCACGATGAACTTCGTGAACATCGAGAACGTCATCCCCTGCTTTACGCCGGGCACGATGATTGCCACCCCGCGTGGCGAAGTGCCGGTGGAAACGCTGCGCGCCGGTGACAAGATCGTCACCCGTGACAATGGGTTGCAGGAAATCCGCTGGGTGGGGCAAAAAGCGCTAAGCTGGCAGGACATGGCTGCAGCACCGCATCTGCGCCCGGTGCTGGTCAAGCGTGGCAGTCTGGGCAACGGCCTGCCAGAGCGTGACATGATGGTGTCACCGAACCACCGTCTGCTGGTCGCCAATGACCGCACGGCCCTGTATTTTGACGAACATGAAGTGCTGGTTTCGGCCAAGCATCTGGTCGGCAGCACAGGCATCCATGCCGTTGAAAGCATGCAGACGACCTATATCCACTTCATGTTCGACCAGCACGAGGTTGTGCTGTCGGACGGGGCCTGGACCGAAAGCTTCCAGCCGGGCGACTATACGCTGAAAGGGATGGGTAACGCGCAACGCAATGAAATCTTTGAGCTTTTCCCAGACCTGAAGACGGTGGAAGGGATCGAAGGCTACACGGCGGCACGCAAGACGCTGAAGCGTCACGAGGCCCGTTTGCTGGTGCGGTAACAAGTTATGCAGCGTAGATCATAGGCCCTGAGCGCCTGATCTGCACAACGGAGAAGGGGCCCCGCATCTGCCGGGCCCCTTCTCTGTTTTTCGGCCTGACCAGCCCTCGCAGCACGCAGTTGATCTTTTCGATGCAGGCAAAGCGCGCGCCCCGATAATGCCTTATTCTGGGGTGTTTTGCCCGCGAAAATGCCATGATTCACTGTCATCGCACGTATGCGGGGGCGCGTACGGTTACGATTTTCAGCAGTGTAGCATCGACTTACCGAAAGGGACGCCCATGAACCAGCTCGTCATCGAAAACGCCGCGCTTGCAAACTTTGGCCCGTTTGACCCGAACGATGCACAGTCGGGTGATGTTCTGTTCCTTGACAGTAACCTGAACATGTTCGCCACGCTTGACGGCATTGTCACAGCGCCGGCACCGCCCGCAGCAACAGTCGCGCTGGATGCCCATCCGCTCCGCGCCGAGCAAGAGATTCATCGCGCAATCGGCCCTGCATTGGCTGCCGACAGTATCCTCGTTACCGACAAGGGCGAAGTCGCCGCACATGACCTGCGCCCCGGCCAGCGTATCCTGACGCGCGACAAAGGCTTTCAGACCGTCCTGTGGGTTGCCCGGCGCGACGTCACTGCCGCCGAGATGGCCGCAGAACCCGACCTGCGTCCCGTGAAGATCAGCGCGGGGGCACTGGGCCCGAACTTGCCATCTTCCGATCTTCTGGTGCCTGGCTGCCAGCGCGTGATGGTCGAAGGTCCGCTTACCAAGCTGATGTTCGGCGTGCGCGAGGTGTTCGTGCCGGTCCAGCATCTGGTTGGCTATCCCGGCATTACCCATGGCGAGTTGGCCGAGACAACCTATGTCCATGCCCTGTGCCGCGCGCATGAGGTGATCTGGGCTGATGGTGTCTGGACGGAGAGCTTTCAGCCCACCAGCGGCGCGCTGGAATGCCTGACGCCCGCGCAATACACTGACATCACGGAAGTATTGCCACCGGCCATCGCTGTGCAATCCGCCCGCATGACGCTGAAGCGGCACGAAGCCGACCTGCTTTTGGCCTGATCTGGCTGCAACCACAGGCTGTATGGCTGCGCCGCCATGCGTCTTCAGGCGAGGCGGCACCTAAAACTCTTCATTCATTTACCATAATTCGGACCTTCTTCCGTCAGTTTGACAGTGCATGCCTGACCTTTGGGTAAACCCGCGCAAGAACGTGCGGGGGGTAAAAAGGTCAAGACATGCGCCTGTCGCAAACCAGAACGGTCACCATTCGCAATGCGCGCCAGCCAAAAGGCTTTGCCGCGCTTCATGTCGCTTTGCCCGCTGCAATGGTGATCTGACATGCCCATTGCAACCGAACTGAACATCAATACCGCCGCCAGCGATCTGGACATGGCCAATGCCATTTTCGGGCAGGGCGTCACCGTGGTGTCGGCCACCTATTCCGGCAACGCAACCTCCAGCGGTATCTACACGGGCGCACAGACGACGATTGCAGGCGTTGTGCCGGGCGATACGGGCGTGATCCTGTCCACGGGCAGCACGGCCACATTCACCAACGGGTCCGGCACCACCAACACCAACACCGCCAACAACGCGGGCACGAACGTGGCCGGTGGCATTGATGGGGATCTGCAGCTGAACGCTGTGGCCGGCCAGAATACACTCGATGGTGCGATTCTGAATGCCGTCTTCATTCCGGACGGCGAATACCTGACGATGCAGTTCGTCTTCCTGTCGGAAGAATACCCCGAATTCATCAACCAGAACGTCAATGATGCCTTTGGCGTTTGGGTGAATGGCACCTTTGCGCCGGTCACAGTGGCCGTCGGTGGCAATGTGGCCATCGACACGGTGAACCAGAACAACAACGTCAACCTGTATCGCAGCAACACGGCCGACCAGTTCAACACGGAAATGGATGGTCTGACCTATACCTTGTCGCTTAAGGTCAAGGTCAACCCGGGTGTTGAGAACACGATCAAGATCGGCATCGCAGACGGCGGCGATGCGGTCTACGATTCCAACCTGCTGATCGTGGGTGAAAGCGCGCAAAGCGTGGCTCTGGCCTTTGATGACAACGTGCAGCTGGTTCGCAACAGCAGCCGCACGGTGGATGTGCTGGCCAATGACCGTGACATCACGGGGGGTGGCCTGACGATCACGCAGATCATGGGGCAGAACGTGGTGCCCGGCCAGACGATCACGCTGGTCACCGGTGAGACGGTCACGCTGAATGCCAATGGCACGCTGACAGTGACCAGCGACAATGACCTTGGTACGAATAACATCACCTATACGATCACGGATTCCCAAGGGAATACGGATATCGGTTACCTGGCGGTGGAAACCATTGCGGCTGCCACGCTGGATGGCATCGTTCAGGGCACGGCAGGGAATGATCTGATCGACACGTCCTATCTGGGCGACCCGGATGGTGACCGCATCGACAACAACGATGGTCAGGGTTTTTCCGGCACCACGGGCAATGCCGATTACATTCTTGCGGGTGATGGCAATGATACGGTCATTGCGGGGGCTGCGAACGACATTATCTTTGGCGGCAACGGGGCTGACAGCATCACAGCGGGTGATGGCGCAGACACGGTGGGCGCAGGCGCGGGCAATGACACGGTATTCGGCGGCGCGGGCAATGATTTTGTCGAGCTTAATCAGGGCAATGACGTGTTCGGCACCTTTGGTGTCGACTCGGCGGGCAACGACACGGTCTATGGCGGCACGGGCAATGACAGCATCATCGGCGGGGCCGACGATGACCGGATTTATGGCGATGGTGGCGCAGATACGTTGTCAGGTGGCATCGGCAGTGACAGCCTGTTTGGCGGTGCGGATGCCGACCAGTTCAATATCACCGATGACCATAACACCGACACGATCTTTGGTGGTGAGACAGGGCTAGATACTGACCGGATCGCCTTTTCGAATTTTATCGGTAGCAACGGGGTCAATGCAACCTTCACGGGGGCAGAGTCCGGCACCTATAGCTATGCGGGTGGGGCGACCGGCAGCTTTGCGGAAATCGAACAGATTTCGTCAACGGCCTTCAACGACACGATCAATGCGAGCGTTGCCACGGGGTCTGTGACGCTGCTGGGCAATGACGGCGCGGATGTGCTGACCGGCGGTTCCGGGGCGGACCTTGTCGATGGCGGCACAGGGAATGACACGATCACGACCAACGCCGGGGCGGACACGGTTCTGGCGGGGACGGGCAATGATACGGTGGCAGCCGGGGCAGGCAATGACAGCGTTCTGGGGGACACCGGGGCTGACAGCCTGTCAGGGGGCGATGACAATGATACGCTGTCAGGTGGGGCGGACAATGACACGCTGAACGGCGATGCAGGGGATGACCTGCTGAATGGCGAGGCGGGCCTTGACAGTCTGTTCGGCGGCACTGGCAACGACATGCTGTTCGGGGGCACGGAAAATGACAGCCTTGACGGTGGAGCCGGCAGTGACAGCCTGTTTGGCGGCGATGGCGAAGATACGCTGACGGGCGGGGCCGATGCGGATTCGCTGAATGGCGATGCGGGCAATGACAGCCTGTCCGGCGACACGGGGAATGACACGCTGACGGGCGGGGCAGGCAACGACACGCTGCAGGGTGGCGATGATGCCGACAGCCTGTTCGGCGGGGCAGGCGACAGCATCGTCGGCGGTGAGGGCGGCACAGACGATGACACGCTGGTTCTGGCGGATGTCGCCTCGATCATCTTTGGCGGGGGCAATGATGAGGCGGGTACCGTCACCTTCAACGACGGCGGCACGCTGGTCTTCAGCGAGATCGAGAACATCCGTATCGCGCTTGCCGTGGATGGCACGGGTGGCGGCAACGCGATGGGTGTGGGCTTTGTCGATGCGCAGGGCGACATCATCGATGGCGCCGACGGGCTGAATGACACGATCTATGGCTATGCCGGGAATGACACGATCGATGCAGGCGATGGCGATGATACGGTCTATGGCCAGGCCGGAAATGACAGCCTGACCGGTGGTCTGGGCAATGATCAGCTGCAAGGCGGCACCGGCAACGACACGTTGAACGGCGGGGCAGGGGCCGACAATCTGGTTGGCTTTTCCGGCATGGACTATGCCGATTACACCGCCTCGGGGGCGGGGGTAAATGTCAACCTAAGCAATGGCTTGCCGGCCAGCGGCGGGGATGCTGCGGGCGATACGCTGTCGGGTGTCGACGGGGTGTTCGGATCAGGCTTTGATGACACGCTGATCGGTTTTGACGCCGAACAGACCGGCGTCGATGGCTATACCAACGCGCTGTATGGTGCGGGCGGCAATGACTACATCGACGGCATGGCCGGCAGTGACAGCCTGTATGGCGGCACGGGCAACGACACGATCCTTGCCGGGGCGGGTGATGATCTGGTCGAAGGTGGGGCGGACAATGACAGCCTCCTCGCGGGCGCCGGTGCGGATACCATCCTTGGCGAGACGGGCAACGACACGATCGATGGCGGCCTTGACGCAGACAGCCTGTCAGGCGGCGCGGGCAATGATCAGCTGTGGGGCGGTGCAGGGGCCGACACGCTGGATGGCGGCGCGGATCATGACGGGCTGAATGGCGGGGCGGATGCCGATACGCTGTTTGGCGGCAGCGGCATGGACACGCTGGAAGGTGATACCGGCAATGACAGCCTGAGCGGCGGGTCCGAGGATGACCGCCTGTGGGGTGGCGCGGGCGATGATACGCTGGCGGGCGATGCAGGCAATGATCTGCTGAACGGCGATGCAGGGCTGGACAGCCTGACGGGTGGCGACGGGCAGGATACGCTGTTTGGCGGCGATGACGCGGACACGCTGTCGGGTGGGGCAGGCAATGACCTGCTGTTCGGCGATGCGGGCAATGACAGCCTGTCCGGGGGTGATGGTGCGGACAGCCTGACAGGCGGCGCGGGGGCCGACGTGCTGACGGGCAACGCCGATGCCGACACTTTCTTTGGCGGTGTGGGCGATGTGGTGACGGGGGGCGAATCCGTCACCACCGGCACGGACAATGACACGCTGGTGCTGAACTATGCCGATGTGCAGTCGATCGCCTATGGCGGCGGCAACAACGAGGCGGGCACGGTTACTTTCGTTGGCGGCGGCACGCTGACCTTTGCCGAGATCGAGAATGTCACCTTTGCAGGCCCGGTGGACGGGCTGGCCACGGGCGAGTTGATGGGTGCAGGCTATGCCGACATCAACAATGATCAGGTCGATGGCGCGGATGGCGTGAACGACACGATTCTTGGCAACGGCGGCAATGACACGATCAACGCCGGCGCGGGCGATGATCTGGTGTTCGGCGGGGCGGATGCCGATGTGATCCGCGCGCAGGCCGGCAATGACACCTTGTTCGGCGGCGCGGGCAACGACGATCTGCAAAGCGGCACCGGCAATGACATCATGGATGGCGGCGATGGCGCAGACCTCATCCATGTCTTTGCGGGCAGCGGGGCGGATACGGTCATCGGCGGCGACACGGGCGAGACAGGCTTTGGCGACACGCTGAACTTTGATGTCGCCCTGACGCCCGTGACGGTGGTCTTTACCGGCTCCGAGGCGGGTAACGCCACGGCTGGCAGTACGACGGTCGTGTTCTCGGAAATCGAAACCATCTTCACCGATGACGGCGCCGATCTGATCAACGCGGCGGCTGCGAACGCGCAGGTCACGGCGCTGACGGGGGGTGGCAACGATACGTTCATCGGTGGTTCGGCGGGCGATTACATCGGCAGCTTTGACGGCGACGATTCCATCTCGTCCGAAGGCGGGAATGACACGGTCTATGCCGGAACCGGCAATGACACGCTGAATGGCGGCGATGGCACGGACCTGTTGTTCGGCGAAGACGGCAATGACAGCATCGAATCCGGCCTTGGCAATGACACGACCTATGGTGGTGACGGCAACGACACGATCAGCAGCACCGGCGGCTTTGACCTGCAATATGGTGGGGCGGGTGATGACAGCCTGAATGGTGGTCTGGGTCAGGATACGTTCTACGGCGGCACCGGCAATGACGTGCTGACCGATGCCGGTGGCTCGGGCTATTCCGAGATGGGCGACGGCGACGATCAGGTCTTTTCCGACTGGGGCAATGACACGATCCTTGGCCAGGACGGCAACGACAGCCTGCGCGGTGGCAGCGGTGCCGACAGCATTCTTGGCGGGCAGGACAACGATACACTGCACGGCGATGATGGCAATGACATCCTGCAGGGCGAAGCCGGGCTGGACAGCCTGTTTGGCGGCGCGGGCGATGACACGCTGGATGGCGGCACGGACGGTGACACGCTCTTTGGCGGCGATGGGGCCGACAGCCTGACCGGCGGTGCGGGCGCGGACAGTCTGACTGGCGGCGCGGGTGCCGACACGCTGTCGGGTGGTGACGATCAGGACACCATCTTCGGCGGCGCGGGTGATGTGGTTGTGGGCGGCGAGGGCGGTGCGGATAACGACACGCTGGTGCTCAACTACGCCGATGTGGCGAGCATCACCTATGGCGGCGGCAATAACGAGGCGGGCACGGTCACCTTTACCGCTGGCGGGTCGCTGACGTTCAGCGAGATCGAGAACGTCACCTTTGCCGGGCCGGTCGATGGCACGCTGGGCAATGACACGCTGGACGCAGGCTATACCGATGCCAACGGCGACCAGATCGACGGCACGGACGGCGCGGATGACACGATCTTCGGCTACGGCGGCAATGACTCGATCAGTGGCGGCTTTGGCAACGATACCATCTACGGTGGCGATGGCGATGACACGCTGCGCGGGTTCTTTGGCGATGACACGCTGTATGGCGGCGCGGGCAATGACTACCTCGACACGGATTTCTTCGGTGCAGGTCTGGTCTATGGCGGCGATGGCGCGGACACGATCTATGCCAGCGATGATCACGGCGCAGGCACGCTGTTTGGCGGCGAGGGCGGCACGGATCAGGACACTCTGGCCCTGACAAACTGGGCTGGTCCGGCCGGGGGCAGTGTCACGTTCACGGGTGATGAAGCAGGCAGCTATAGCTTCGGCACGGCTACCGGCACCTTTGCCGAAATGGAAGCCGTTCTGGGCGGAAATGGCAACGATACGATCAACGCCGCTGCCTCAGACGTCGCACAGACGCTGGACGGCTGGAACGGCAATGACGTGCTGACGGGTGGCACAGCCAATGACACGCTGATCGGTGGCACCGGAAGCGACACGCTGGCAGGCGGCACCGGGGCTGACAGCCTGTCGGGCGGCGATGATGCCGATAGCTTCTTCGGCGGCGCGGGCGATGTGGTTGTGGGCGGCGAGGGTGGCTCCGATAACGACACGCTGATCCTGAACTTCGCCGATGTGGCCACCATCACCTATGGTGGCGGGAACAACGAGGCGGGCACGGTCAACTTCATCTCGGGCGGGTCGCTGACGTTCAGCGAGATCGAGAACGTCACCTTTGCCGGGCCGGTCGATGGCACGCTGGGCAATGACACGATGGGCGTGGGCTATACCGATGCCAACGGCGACCAGATCGACGGTACGGACGGCGACAACGACACGATCCTTGGCTACGGCGGCAATGACAGCATCACCGCAGGCGCGGGCAATGACACGGTGTTCGGCGGCACGGGCAACGACAGCGTCTTTGGTGACGCGGGCGATGATCTGGTCTATCTGGAAGACGGCAATGACCGGTTCGGCACGGCAGGCGCCGACAGCGCGGGCAATGACACGGTGGACGGCGGGGCTGGCAATGACAGCATCACCACCGGGGCGGGCGATGACGTGGTCTATGGCGGCACGGGTGCCGACACGATCACCGCAGGCCAAGGCACGGACACCGTTTTTGGCGGCGCGGATCAGGATTACTTCCGCGCCGGTGACAACAGCGAAACCGATGTCATCTTCGGTGGCGAGACGGGGGTGGATGATGACACCCTGGCCTTCAACCACAACCTGACGGCGGCTGGCGTTCAGGTCACCCTGACCGGTGCGGAGACCGGCACGTTCAGCTTTGCGGGCACGCCTGCCGGATATTCCAATGGTGCAGGCAGCTTTGCCGAAATCGAGGTTCTGGCCGGGACGGCCTATGGCGATACGATCAACGCGGCGGCGGATACATCGGGCCTGTCGATCTTTGCGATGGCGGGTGATGACAGTGTCACCGGCGGCAGCGGGGCCGATGTCATTGACGGCGGCTTTGGCAATGACACGGTGTCGGTGCTGGACGGCTTCGGTCAGGATACGCTGACTGGCGCCGAAGCGGGCGAAACCACGGGCGATGTGCTGGATGCCTCAGGCCTGACAACGGGCGCGCTGCTGGACCTGTCAGTTGATTTTGGCGGTGCGGCAGATGAGGACGGCACGCTGACAGCGGGCGGCCAGACGCTGAACTTTGCCCAGTTCGAAGATGTGATCCTTGGCGCGGGCAATGATACGGTCATCGGGTCTGGCGTGGCCGATACGGTTGCCACGGCGGCCGGGGCGGATTCAGTGGATGCCGGTGACGGCAACGACACGGTCAACGGCGAAGCGGGCAATGACACGCTGCTGGGCGGTCTGGGCGATGACAGCCTGGATGGCGGGGCCGATCAGGATTCGCTGTCAGGCGGCGCAGGCAATGACACGCTGATCGGTGGCGCGGGTGCCGACACGCTGGATGGCGGCGATGGCGATGACCAGATCTATGACTCGGCTGGCAATGATCTGATCTTTGCCGGCGCAGGCAATGACCTTGTGTTTGCGGGCAGTGGCAATGACACCCTGACCGGCGGGGCAGGTGTTGACAGCCTCTATGGCGGCGATGACGCTGATCGGTTCTATGCAGGCTTTGCCGGCACGATTGATGGTGGCAATGGCGGCAATGATAATGACAGGCTCAGTCTGGCCGCGTTGACTGCGGCCGGGGCAACCTTCACCATCACCTATGACACGAACAACGCGGAAAACGGTGTCATCCAGTTCTTCGATGCGGGTGGGAATCCGACAACCTCGCTCAGCTTTACCGACATCGAGAATGTCGTGCCCTGCTTTACGCCGGGCACATTGATCACGACAGACAAGGGAGAGATCCCTGTAGAACGGGTGCGGCCGGGTGATATGGTGCTGACGCGCGATCATGGGTTTCAGGCCGTGCGCTGGGCCGGGCGGCGCGACTTGCGCCCGGTTGATCTAATCGTGCAGCCAGGCCTGCAACCGGTGCGGATTGCGGCCGGGGCCCTTGGCGATGGCTATCCGCTGCGCGACATGATCGTGTCACCGCAGCACCGGATGTTGGTGGCAGGTGCAGCCCCCGAGATGTGGTTCGGCACGGATGAGGTTCTGGTGGCGGCGTTGCACATGGTCGGCATGCCGGGCATCACGCGGGACTTTCCGGCAGGTGTGTCTTACATCCATATCATGTGCGACGCGCATGAGATCATCCGCGCAGAAGGTGCCTGGACTGAAAGCTTCCAGCCAGCGGCGCGGATGCTGGAAGGTTTGGAAGACGGGCAGCGGGCAGAATTGCTGGCGCTGTTCCCAGACCTTTACGATGTTCCGTCCTTCCCCGCTGCCCGGCGGTCGCTGAAAGCGCATGAGGCAAGGGTGCTGCGCGCCGCCTGAGCGCGGCTGCAGCGGATGCAGACAGATGTGCGGCGTGGGGGTAGCGCGCCCCCGCGCCGCCTTGTCGTGGTTTGCCGCATTGTCGCCAAACTCGAAACAACTTTGTTGGTTAACCGACCCTGAAGAAGCTTGGCGAACAGGCGGCAGGGCACTGTGGCAAATATTACGGGCAGCACGGGGACAGATACCCTGGCCGGATCGGCCGGGATTGATTCCATTGCCGGTTTTGGCGGTGCTGACAGCATCACGGCCGCTGCCGGCAATGACAGCATTTATGGCGGTTCCGGAAACGATACGGTTCTGGCAGGTGATGGCGATGATCTGATCTACGGCGACCGTGACATACCGCAGACCTGGGGTTTTCGCGTTTTCGACCGGAATTTCAGTTCGGCCAACGGGCAGGCGCCGACGATCGAATCGGGTGTCTTGCGGGGGTCTGGACTGACCTCTGGCTTTGATGTCGCCAATCTGGCGCTGGCGGCCCGCGGCACCACGGGAAACCCTGATGACTTTGGCGTCATCTTCATTTCCACCTTCACCGCGACGGTCGCAGGTACCTACCGCTTCACCACCACATCGGATGACGGATCAACGCTGCGCCTGTTGAACGCGGCGGGGACACCATTGAATTTTGCCAATCAGACGGGCGGCACTCTGGCCTATCTGAACAATGATTTTCACCAGGCATCGACCACGCGCTTTGGCGATGTGGTGCTGGCGGCGGCTGAAACCTATGCGATCGAGATCCGCTATTGGGAAAATGCCGGGCTGAACGGGCTTTCGGCCACGGTAACGCCACCAGGGGGGACATCCGTCAACCTTGCAACCAGTTCCTTCATCGGGTCACCGACGTCGACCAACACTGGCAATGACGTTCTGCAAGGTGGCGATGGTGCTGACACGATCTTTGGCGAAGGCGGCAATGACACGCTTGCGGGCGGCCTTGGGGCCGACAGTCTGGATGGCGGGGCGGGTGACGACAGTCTGCTGGGGCAAGAGTCGAACGACACGTTGTCGGGTGGCGATGGCAATGACACGCTCGATGGCGGCGTGTTCAATGACACGCTGTTCGGCGGTGCGGGGGCCGATCGTCTGATCGGCGGTGATGGGTCGGATGTGATGGATGGCGGAACGGGCGCGGATACGCTGTTCGGCGATGCCTTCAACGACCAGCTTATCGGCGATGGCGGGGCTGACAGTCTGGAAGGCGGCACAGGCGAGGACAGCCTGTTCGGCGGTGCCGACAATGACACGCTGCGCGGTGGCGATGGCGCGGATGTGCTGGATGGCGGCACGGGTGCGGACAGCCTGTTCGGTGACGCGGATGCGGATAGCCTGACCGGGGGTGATGGGGCGGATACGCTGGATGGTGGTGCGGGAAACGACACGCTGACGGGCGATGCGGGGGCCGACCTGCTGATCGGCGGGGCGGATCGGGATGTGTTCTTCGGCGGTTTCGGCGATGTTGTGGACGGGTCGGAAACCGGTGATGACTTCGATGTGCTCGATCTGCGCGGGATCGGGGCTGCGCGTACAGAGGTGCTGTACGGCGGTGGCAATGACGAAGCCGGCACCGTCAGTCTTTATGACGCTGGCAATAACCTGATCGGCACGCTGACCTTTTCCAATATTGAGGACGTCATCCCCTGCTTTACCCCCGGCACGCTGATTGCCACCGACCGGGGGGATGTTCGTGTTGAGGATTTGCGTGCCGGTGATCTGGTTGTCACGCGGGACAATGGCTTGCAGCCGCTGGTCTGGGTGGGGCGGCGCGATCTGGGGCTGGTTGACCTGATTGTGCAGCCCAGCCTGTGCCCGGTGCGGATTGCGGCAGGCGCGCTGGGTGGCGGCTTGCCGCGCCGTGATATGCTGGTTTCGCCACAGCACCGGATGCTGAAGGCGGGCGCGGGGCCAGAGATGTGGTTTGGCACGGATGAGGTGCTGGTGGCGGCACTCCATATGGTCGGTCAGCCGGGCGTGACGCGCAAAGGCGCACAGGCCGTATCCTATATCCATGTCATGTGCGCCGCACATGAGATCATCATGGCCGAAGGCGCCTGGACAGAGAGCTTTCAACCCGCTGCGGTCATGCTGAACGCGATGGCGCAAAGCGCGCAAGAAGAGTTGCAGGCCTTGTTCCCGGATATGGGGGCTGTGGCCTTTCCAGCGGCCCGGCGCAGCCTGAAGGCGCATGAGGCGCGGGTGCTGCTGGCGGCCCGAGCCTTTCGGTAAAAGGGGACGCTCATCCCTTCCCTTCGGTTCCCTCCGGGGCGGTCTTCGCTTGGGCTACCTTGCGAAGACCGACCCGGAGGGGAGGGATGAGCGCCCCTTTTCAGCCGCCACGCGCCGCGCGCCAGGCAGCCCAGTCTTCCGGCGTATCCAGATCGGCGCGGGCATGGAACAGCGGCGTGGTCCAGGTGCGGTGGCGCAGGGGTTTGACGATGGCTTCGCCGCCACTGTCGCCCGTCAGGCCGGCAAACTGCGGACGCAGGCCCGCATGAAACAGGATGGGGTGGCCGGGTTGGCCATCCGGGGTGGCCCCGCGCCAGATCAGGCTTTCAGGCGACAGCAAAGGCCCTTGCAAGACGGCGCGCAGGTCATCGCTGGTCAGATCCGGGATATCGGCAAGCAGGACCATGAACCTTTCGCAAGGCGGAAGGCTGGCCACGCCGTCACGCAAACTGCCGCCCATGCCTTCGGCTGATCCGGCCAGAACAAGGGGTATGGCCGGAAGATCCGCAATCAGGGCAAGCCGCGCGGGGGTGGTGGCGACCAGGACTGAACGGCTGATGGCGCAGGCCGCCGTGGTGATGCGCGTCAGTTGCGGGGTGCCATCGATGATCTGGGCCAGCTTATCCGCGCCGCGCATGCGGGATGATTGGCCGGCAGCAAGGATCAGGATGGGGGTGTCCATGGGGGATTTGTGGCAAAGAAAGTGGTGGCTGTCTGCCCCCCTCTTGCCGCGGCGCCTGGGGCAATTCACCGCCCGAGGTTGTTTCCGGATCGAAAATGACAGGGCGAGGGGGCGGTTCTGGCCCTTGCAGTTGGCCGGGACGCGGTGCAGCCTGTTTGCCATGTGGCAGGGGGGGCGGATGGACACGCGGTTTCAGGCAGCGTTGCAGGTGCAGCAACAGGCTTGTGCGAAACTGGGATCGCCCTTCATGGTCGCGCTGATGGCGGCGCTTGGCGCGGTCTGGCCCGTCACAGGCGCGCTTGGCAAGGTGGTGCAGGACTGGCCCGGCGCGATCGGGCCTTCGGGGGCGTCCTTGCCGTTGCGGATTGCCGCGGGGCTGCATGCGCTGGTACGGCAAGGGGCAGCACCGGATCTGGCACAGGTCTACCCGCCGCATCCGGTGGATGAGGCAAGGCTGGCGGGGGCGGTCGCGCGGGCGTTGACGTTCCATGACACGGCGCTGTGTGCCTGGATCATGCAACCGCCGCAGACGAATGAAGTCGGGCGCAGCGTGGTGCTGCTGGCAGCGGCAGCGGCAGTGACGGCGCGCTTTGGCCTGCCGCTGCGCCTGTCGGAACTGGGGGCGAGCGCGGGCCTGAACCTGTGGTTTGACCGCTATGCCTTGCGTGTCGGGGAAGGGTCATGGGGCGATGCGGGCAGCACAGTGCAACTGCAACCGGCATGGAAGGGGCGCCTGCCGCCGCAACGGGACATTCGTGTGGCCGACAGGCGCGGCGTAGACCTTGCGCCGATTGACCCTAAAGGCGATGCAGACCGGTTGATCGCCTTTGTCTGGCCGGACCAGAAGGCGCGACTGGCGCGGCTGCAGGCTGCAATCGGACTGGCGGAAAGCGGAACAGTTGACCGTGGCGATGCCGGGGACTGGCTTGAGGAACGGCTGGCTACGCGCTGGGCGGGGCAGGCGCATGTGGTCTATCATACCGTCGCGCATCAGTATTTTCCGGATCAGACCAAGGCGCAGATTGCGCGCGCCATGGCAAAGGCAGGGGCACAGGCCACGCGGGATGCGCCGCTTGTCTGGTTGGGAATGGAGGCCGACGGCGCAGGTGAGGGGGCAGGGCTGACGATGCAGGTCTGGCCGGGCGGTCCCCTGCGGCGTTTGGGGCGGGCGCAGTTTCACGGGGAATGGGTGCAGTGGCAGACGGGGTAAGGGGGGCTGTCTGCCCCCCTCTTGGCCCCAAGGGGCCAATTCACCCCCCGAGGATATTTTTACGACATTGAAAGGGGTCAGCCGCGCATGCGGGTGCCGTCGGCATCAAACAGCGGGGCCATGTGGACGACGGCGGGGCGGCGTTGGCCGAGGATTTCGATTTCCACCTTTGTGCCATCCGTGGCGCGGTCGGCGGGCAGGAAGCCCATGGCGAGCGATTTACCGGTATGGTGCGAATAGCCGCCACTTGTGCAGAAACCCTGCACGGCGCCATCGAGCCAGATCGGCTCCCATGCGGTGACGTCCGTGCCATCGGCATCGACGATCATGTTGACCAGCCGGCGCTTTGGCCCGCTGGCCTTTTCGGCCATGGCGGCGGCTTTGCCGATCCAGTCACTGGGTTTGTTCCAGCGGATGAAGCGGTCTAGACCGGTTTCAGTAGGGGTGTAGTCCGGGCTGAATTCGCGGCCCCATGAGCCGAACCATTTGTCCAGCCGCAGGCTCATCATGGCGCGCATGCCGAAGGGGCGCAGGCCAAGGTCGGCGCCTGCGGCGGTCAGTGTATCCCACAAATGGCGGACGGACATGTGATCGGTGAAGATTTCATAGCCCAGATCGGCGGTATAGCTGACGCGCTGCACGATGCAGTTGGCCATGCCGATGGTCAGGCGTTTGACATCCATGAACTTGAAGGCGTCTGCTGAGACATCTGACCGCGTGACGCGGGACAGGAGTTCGCGCGCCTTTGGCCCGGCGATCTGAAAGCCAGAGCGTTCGTCAGAGATGTTGACGACGTGGCAGTGGTCCATCTTGTTGAGATCGAACCAGCGCTTGTGCCAGCCCTGCGCGCCATAGCTGGCGGTCAGCTGGAATTCCTGATCGGACAGGCAAGAGACGGTAAAATCACCGATGATCTTGCCGGAATGGGCCAGCATCGGTGTCAGGGACAGGCGGCCGGGCTGCGGGATATTGCCGGCCATGATGCGGTCAAGCCAAGCGCGGGCATTGGGGCCTGTGACCTTGTATTTGCCGAAATTCTGCACCTCGTTGATGCCCACACCGCCGCGTACGGCGGCCACCTCTTGCGCGGTCGCCTCCCACGCGTTGGAGCGTTTGAAGCTGGGCTGTTCATAGCGAGGCTGGCCGGGCAGGGCGTGGTAATTCACCACCTCCAGCCCGTATTGCTGGCCCCAGACGGCATTCATGCCATCGAAGGTGTCGTACATCGGCGTGGTGCGGAAGGGGCGGGCGGCGGGGCGTTCCTCGTTCGGGTAAGACACGCTGAAGCGCATCTGATAGTTTTCAATGACCTTGGGCACGGTGTAGCCGGGCGAGGTCCAGTTGCCGAAGCGCGCCACGTCAAAGCCGCGCGGGTCACGTTCGACCTCACCTTCGATCATCCATTGTGCAAGGGCGAGGCCCATGCCGCCGCCTTGGCTGAACCCGGCCATGACGGCGCAGGCGGACCAGTAGTTGCGCAGGCCGGGCACGGGGCCAATCAGCGGGTTGCCATCGGGGGCGAATGTGAAGGGGCCGTGGATCACGCGTTTGACGCCTGCGCGCTGCAGGGCGGGAAAGCGTTTGTAGGAAAACTCGATGCTGTCGGCGATCTTGTCATAGGCATCGGGCAGCAGCTCCTGCCCCCATGTCCATGGCGTGCCGTCAATGGACCAGCCTTCGCAGGGTTTTTCATAGAACCCGATGCAGAAGCCGCGCCCTTCCTGCCGCAGATAGCTTTCGCCTCCGGGGTCCATCACATGCGGGAATTCGCGGCCACCGCGCGCCACGATTTCAGGAATGTCATCGGTG
>JALOSO010000116.1 GCA_025458385.1 Paracoccaceae bacterium
TTTCAGGAAGGGGCGCGGCGGGCGAAGGAAATGCTCAAGGGCATGACGGTGGGCGGCACCCTGTTCGAAGAGCTGGGATTTTCCTATGTCGGCCCGATTGACGGGCATGATCTGGAGCAGCTTTTGCCGGTCTTGCGCACGGTCAAGGCGCGGGCAACGGGGCCAATGCTGATTCATGTGATCACGAAAAAGGGCAAGGGCTATGCGCCGGCCGAGGCGGCGGCCGACAAGGGCCATGCGACGGCGAAGTTTGATGTGCTGACGGGGGCGCAGGCGAAGGCGAAATCGAACGCGCCGAGTTATACGAAGGTCTTTGCGCAAAGTCTGGTGAAGGAAGCCGAGGCGGATGCAAAGATCGTGGCGATCACGGCGGCGATGCCGGATGGCACGGGGCTGAACCTGTTTGCGGAACGGTTCCCGCAGCGGTGTTTTGACGTGGGGATTGCGGAACAGCACGCGGTGACATTTGCGGCGGGGTTGGCGGCGGGGGGGATGAAGCCGTTCTGCGCTTTGTATTCGACGTTCCTGCAACGCGGCTATGATCAGGTGGTGCATGACGTGTGCATCCAGCGTTTGCCGGTGCGCTTTGCGATTGACCGCGCCGGGCTGGTGGGGGCGGATGGGGCAACGCATGCGGGGTCGTTCGACGTGGCGTTTCTGGCGAACCTGCCGGGGATCGTGGTGATGGCTGCGGCGGATGAGGCAGAGCTGTGCCATATGGTGGCGACGGCGGCTGCGCATGATGCAGGGCCGATTGCCTTCCGCTTTCCGCGCGGGGATGGCGTGGGGGTGGAGATGCCTGCGCGCGGTATGCCGCTGGAGATTGGCAAGGGCCGGGTGGTGCGTGAAGGCGCCCGCGTGGCGATCCTCTCCTTTGGCACGCGGCTGAGCGAGGTGTTGGTGGCGGCCGAGGCACTTGCGGCAAGGGGCTTGGCGCCGACGGTGGCGGATGCGCGGTTCGCCAAGCCGCTGGACCGGGATTTGATCCTGGCATTGGCGCAGGGTCATGAGGCACTGATCACGATCGAGGAAGGCGCAGTGGGGGGCTTTGGGTCACATGTGGCGCAGCTGCTGGCGGATGAAGGGGTGTTCGACGCCGGGTTGAAGTTCCGCAGCATGGTGCTGCCGGATATCTTCATTGATCAGGCGTCGCCCGAGGCGATGTACCGCGTTGCGGGCATGGATGCAGCGCAGATCGAGGCGAAGGTGCTGGGTGTGCTGGGCGTGGCGGTGGTGGGGATGCGAGCGTGAGTATTCCAAGTTATCAAGAGCTTATGCTGCCGATTCTGCGTCTAACCGCCGATGGGAATGCCACGATAGGGCAATGTGCGCCATTCATCGTAAAAATGTTTGGAATGAAAGATGAAGATGCGACTGCTCTTTTACCAAGTTGAAAGCAACGAGTCCTCTCTAATCGGGCGCATTGGGCACGGCACTATCTTTCACAAGCAGGGTTGGTAGAGCCAATCAAGCGGGGTCACTATCAGTTAAGTGCAACTGGACAGGCGTTTTTAGAAACAAAGCCCACAACAATAAACAATGAGGTCTTGAAGTCTTTTCCGAAGTTTCTCGATTTCATCTCAAGATCACAGCCAAAGCACAATGAAGGCCTTGAGACGGTTTCTGACACTCTTCCGCCCAAAACTGAGACTCCAGATGACCTGATCGCGAATGCGTTTGCGCAAATCGAAAGCGCCCTTGTTGTGGAGTTGCTTGAGGCCGTTCAGTCACTTTCACCGTCCAAATTTGAGCAACTCATCGTCGATCTGTTGTTGGCGATGGGATACGGAGGTGGTGATCGGTCCATGGGGGAACGCATTGGAAAATCAGGCGATGGCGGAATTGACGGGATCATCAACGAAGACGCGCTTGGTCTGGACGCCGTCTACATTCAGGCCAAACGCTATGCACCGGATAGCAAGGTGGGGCGTCCGGCCTTGCAGGCCTTTGTGGGGTCTTTGACGGGCGAGGGCGCGAACAAGGGTGTATTTGTCACCACATCAGATTTCTCCAGGGATGCGCGGGATTATCTGCAGAAGGTGCAGCACCGGATCGTTCTGATCAACGGTGACAGGCTGGCGCGGCTGATGATAGCGCATGAGGTGGGTGTGCGGGCCCGCAAGACCTATGTGCTGCGGTCTGTGGATGAGGATTACTTCACCGAGTTCTGACAGGTGCCGCGGCCCACAAATTTTCGTCGAAAATTTGTGGGCCCACCCCCAGGAAACACGATTTTTCGACGAAAAATCGTGGCCCTATTCCCCCAGGGTGCGCAACACGTCCTGCAGCACCTGCTCGTTGATTTCGGCCTCGGTCATGCCTTCGGTGATGACCGGGCCCTGACCCGCGCCCGGCAGCGTCACCCCGCCCGCGGGTTCCGGCAAGGACATCGGCAGGGGCTTCACCGGCACGCCTTCGTTTACCCGCACCATCACCTCATGCCAGATTTCCGCAGGCAGGCCGCCGCCTGTAACACCCGTCAGGGGCCGGTTATCATCGTACCCCATCCACACCCCCGCCACGTAATCGGCTGTAAAGCCGACGAACCACGCATCCCGCGCGCTGTTTGTGGTGCCGGTCTTGCCGGCAACCTCGCGGTCGCCCAACTGTGCCCGCCCGCCCGTGCCTTCGGTAATCACCGCCGCCATCATGTAGGTCAGCGCCTCGGCCGCCTGCTGGCTGATCACCCGTTCCCGGATACCCCCTGTTGCGCCAAACAGCGCCTCGTCATCGCCCTTGATCCGCAATTCAAGCAGGCCATAAGGCGTGACTGCCGACCCACCATTCAGGATGCCCGCATAGGCCCCTGTCATTTCAATCAGCGTTGACTCAGACGCCCCAAGCGCCAGCGCAGGCCCGTCTGCAAGATCACTATTGATGCCGAACTGGGCGGCCACTTCACGCACGATATCGCGCCCCACCGTTTCCGAAAGGCGCACGGCCGGGATATTCCGGCTTTCGGCCAGCGCCTGCAGCAGCGTCACTTGCCCCTTGAATTCGCGATCGTAATTGTCCGGGCACCAGTCACCGGAACCCGGTGTGAACACGCACATCGGGCTGTCGTCGATATAGTCGAGCGGCCCATAGCCAAGGTCCAGTGCCGCCGCATAGACAAACGGCTTGAACGAAGAGCCCGTCTGCCGCAATGCCTGTGTGGCCCGGTTGAAACTGCCCGCATCCTGCGTGTTGCGCCCACCCACCATCGCGCGCACCGCGCCATCGGCTGACATCACAACGATCGCGGCCTGTGCTGTTGACCCTTCACGCACCTTGTTTTCGAACACCCAGGCAAGCGCTTCTTCCGCCGCGGCCTGCACACGCGGGTCAAGCGTGGTGCGCATCACCACATCCTCGGTCGTCTCACCGGCCAGAAAATCGGGGGTGGTTTCCATCACCCAGTCGGCAAAGAACCCGCCAGACCGCGTCACGGCCTGCGATGAAAGGCTGGCTGGATTTGCCCGTGCTTCGGCGGCCTCGGCGGTTGTGAGGTAACCTTGATCTTCCATCAACCCCACGATGACCGCTGCCCTGTCTTGGGCGCGTTGCAGGTTGTTCGTTGGTGCAAAGCGTGACGGCGCCTTGAGCAAGCCCGCCAGCATCGCCGCCTCGGCCGGGGTCACATCCTTGGCTGACTTGCCGAAATACCGCTCGGCTGCGGCTTCAAATCCGCGCGCCCCGGCCCCCAGATAGGCCCGGTTGAAATAGATCGTCAGGATTTCTTCCTTGGTATACTTGAACTCCATCGCGATTGCGTAAGGGATTTCCTTGATCTTGCGCTGGATGCCGCCCTTGCGGCAGTCTTCTTCGTAGGCGGCCTCCGACTCCCACTGGCTGGCGTCGTAGGCCACGCCAAGGCACAAAAGCTTGGCCACCTGCTGGGTGATGGTGGACCCGCCGTTGCCTTCAAGCGGCCCGCGCCCTTCGGCCATGTTGATGCGGATTGCGCTGGCGATGCCGCGCGGGCTGACGCCGAAATGGCGGTAAAAGCGTTTGTCCTCGGTCGCGACAACCGCATCGTGCAGATACTGCGACACGCTGCCAGCCGACGTTGTGCCAAAGGTTTCGCCCCTGTAGGCAAATGTGCGGTCATTGATATCAAGCAGCGTGACGGACCCGCGGGCGCGGCCGTCCAGCAGGTCATCAACCGGCGGCAGTGTGCTGTAAATGCTAAACACCCAGACACCCAGGGCCAGGGCCGTGATCGCAGTCACGCCCCAGGTGACGCGCCAGAACAGCCGCCAGAGAAAGCCGAAAAAGCCAAGGATCAACCCGGACAGGCCGCCACGGCGTGGTTTGCGCGGGCGTTGGGGCCGGCGGGGCGGGGTGGCCTTTGGTGCGGGGTTGCGCGGGGCGGCATAACGCCGGTCTGCGACCAGTCGCCCGCCCGATTGCCCTTTGCCGCTGCCTGCCATGCCTGATCCTTGCCCCGCGTGTTTCACGTCTGATGCCCGTTCACATTATCCGGGTGCAGGGGAAATGTGGAGCGACCTTGACATCGATTCGCATGCAGTTTCTGCTTAAATTTCAAGCATACCTGAATTTATGTGCAAAAAATGTGCAAATTTGCCCGTCAGCTGGCAGGAATACGCGCAGCTTTCCTTGTCTGTCCGCTGATCCGCCGCCTTTCATGGGCAGCGAACGGCCGCGGGGCCGCCATGCGATCAGAAGGGGAGCAACGTGAAACTCATCATAGCAGCGATCAAGCCATTCAAGCTTGAAGAGGTCCGCGAGGCGCTGACGACCATCGGTGTCCGCGGCATGATGGTGACCGAAATCAAGGGTTTCGGCAGCCAGTCAGGCCACACCGAGATTTATCGCGGTGCCGAATATGCGGTCAATTTTGTGCCCAAGGTCAGGATCGAGATCGTGGTCAGTGATGCGCTGGCAGATCAGGTCGTCGAAACCATCGCGCGCACGGCCAAGACCGACAAGATCGGCGACGGCAAGATCTTTGTGCTGGATGTCGAACAGGCGGTGCGGGTGCGCACCGGCGAAACCAATGATGACGCGCTGTAATGGCCTGCGGGGATAGGGGAAATCAACAGATGAACATGCAAAAGACATTCGCGGGCATCGGGGCGCTTGGCGCATCGCTGTTCGCCAGCCTGCCCGCCTGGGCGCAAGAGGCGACAACCGAAACCGCCGAGGTCGCCACCGAAGTGGCCGAGGAAATCGTCCCCGTGATGGACAAGGGCGATGCCGCCTTCATGATGGTTTCGACCATCCTTGTCCTGTTCATGATCCTGCCCGGCCTTGCGCTGTTCTACGGCGGCCTTGTGCGCACCAAGAACATGCTGTCCGTTCTGATGCAGTCCATGGTCATCACCTCGCTCGTGATCGTGATCTATGTGCTCTGGGGCTATTCCATGTCCTTCGGCGATGCGCCCTCGGCCTATTGGGGTGGCTTGGGCAAGGCTTTCCTGTCAGGTGTCACCTACGAATCCATGGCTGCCACCTTCTCGGCCGGCTTTGTGATCCCGGAATTCGTGTTCATCTCGTTCCAGATGACCTTCGCCTGCATCACTGCCGTGCTGATCGTTGGCGCCTTTGCCGAACGCATCAAGTTCGGCTCGCTTCTGGTGTTCATTGCGCTGTGGGTGACCGTTGTCTACTTCCCGGTGGCGCATATGGTGTGGGATTCAGATGGCCTGATCTATGGCTGGGGCGCCTTGGACTTTGCCGGTGGCACCGTCGTGCACATCAACGCAGGGATTGCTGCCCTCGTCGGCTCCATCGTCATCGGCAAGCGCGTGGGCTATGGCAAAGACAACATGGCCCCGCATTCGATGACGCTGACCATGGTCGGGGCTTCCATGCTGTGGGTGGGCTGGTTCGGCTTTAACGCCGGGTCCAACCTCGAGGCCACCGCTGGTGCCGCGCTGACCTGGGTCATCCTGGAAATCATGCTGCGCGGCAAGGCCTCCATGCTCGGTGCTGCCTCGGGCGTTGTCACCGGCCTTGTCGCCGTGACGCCTGCCGCCGGTTTTGCCGGCCCGGTCGGGGCGATCGTTCTGGGCGCCATCGCCTCGGTCGCTGCCTACTTCTTCGTGTCGACCGTGAAGCACAAGCTGAACTATGACGACAGCCTTGATGTCTTCGGCATCCATGGCGTGGCGGGCATCATCGGGGCTGTCGGCACCGCCGTGGTGAACGACCCTTCCATGGGCGGCATCCACTATGGCGGCAACAGCATGGGCGCCCAGCTGATGATCCAGATCCAGGGCGTGCTGGTGACCGTTGTCTGGTGTGGCGTCGCCTCGTTCGTCCTCTACTACCTCGTCAAGTCCGTCATGGGCCTGCGCGTCAAGGAAGAGGAAGAGCGCGAAGGCCTCGATCTCTCGTCGCACGGCGAACGCGCCTATAACATGTAAACCAGATGCGGGGCCGCCACACGGTGGCCCCCACCCGTCACGCCGGATGTTTCCTCCCTCATAACATGGCGTGAGAATGGCAGCGGCCCGCGGGATCCTCTCCCTGCGGGCCGTTTTGCTGTTTTGCGCGGACAAACGATTGCTGATCAGCCTTTGGTCCATCGGCCCTGAACTGTCGCGCCTGTCAGATCACACCCGCAACCGCCGTGGCCAGCACCGGCACCGTTGCTGCGTTCAGCCCGGCGATGTTGATGCGGCTGTCGCTGACCATGTAGATCCCGTGATCCTTTCGCAGCCGTTCGACCTGTGCTTCGGACAGGCCAAGGCGGCTGAACATGCCGCGATGCCGCGCGACAAAATCGAACCGGTCGGAATTCGTGGCGCGGCGCAGGGCATCCGCAAGGGCCTGCCGCAAATGCAGCATGTTCAGGCGCACCTCTTCCAGTTCAGCCATCCAGTCAGCCCGCAGACCGGCATCTTCCCAGATCATGGTGACCAGACGCGCACCGTGATCGGGGGGGAAGCTGAAGTTTTGGCGGTTCAGAAAGGCAAGGTTGCCTTGCGTCACGCCCCGCCGGGTTTCATCGCCAAGGGCAATCAGCACGCCGGTGCGTTCGCGGTAGATGCCAAAGTTCTTGGAACAGGATGCGGCGATCAGCATCTCGGGAAAGCGTGCGGCCAGCATGCGCGTCGGGGCGGCGTCAGACTCCAGCCCGTCACCAAAGCCCTGATAGGCCAGATCAACAAAAGGGATCGCCCCTTTCGCCGCCAGCAAATCGGCCACGGCGGCCCATTGCACGGCGTCTAGATTGGCCCCGGTGGGGTTGTGGCAGCAGCCATGCAGCAGCACGGCATCACCCGCCCTGACGCCTGCAAGATCTGCCATCAGCCCGGCAAAATCGACGCCGCCGGTCACCGCGTCAAAGTAGCGATAGCTGGCCATCGACATGCCCAGATAGCGGATGATCGACGGATGGTTCGGCCATGTCGGATCGGAAAGCCAGACCTTCGCCCCGGGTGCCGCCATGCGGATCAGTTCCAGCGCCTGCCGGATGGCCCCGGTGCCGCCCGGTGTGGCAACGGATGCGGCACGCCCACCCATGCCCGGCCCCAGGATCAGCTCAACCATCGCCGCGTTATAGGCGGGTTCACCGGCCAGCCCGGTGTAGGTTTTGGTCGTCTCGGTTTCCCACAACCGCTTTTCCGCAGCCTTGACGGCGCGCATCACCGGCGTCAGGCCTGTGGCATCCTTGTAGACACCGACGCCCAGGTCGATCTTGTCGCTGCGGGGGTCATCCTTGAACTGCTGGATCAGGGTCAGGATCTTGTCGGCGGGCTGGGGGTTCAGCGTTTCAAGCATTGCATGCAGGCCGTTAGACGGCCGGTCCTTTCTGTGTTGCCGGGCCTTTTGCGATGGGCAGATCGTCATACATCCCCCATTCCGCCCATGATCCGTCATAAAGCGCGTGGTTCTTGTGGCCCAACCGTTCCAGCGCAAGGCTGAGGATGGCCGCCGTGACGCCCGACCCGCACGAGGTGATCACCGGCCGTGTCAGATCAACCCCGGCTGCAACAAACGCCTCACGCAGGGCGGGTTGCGGTTTCATCGTGCCATCCGGCTGCAAAAGCGTGCCATAAGGCAGCGACAGCGCCCCCGGAATATGGCCCGCGCGCAGGCCAGCCCGCGGTTCGGGGGCCTCGCCCGCAAAACGCGCGGCGGCGCGTGCATCCACGATCTGCGCCGCGCCCAGTTTGGCCGCATTGGCCACCTGCGTCACATCCTTGACCCAGGATGCCTGCCGCTGCACCGTGATGTGCCTGTCGCGGATCACCGGCGGCAAGTCTTCAACCTCGTGCCCTTCGGCGCGCCACTTTGGCAGACCGCCATCCAGCACGGCCACGTCAACCTTGCCCATCAGGCGAAAGGTCCACCAGACGCGCGCAGCCGAAAACAAACCTGACCCGTCATAAATCACCACCTGATGTCCGTCGCCCACGCCCATGGCGCGCATCCGGCTGATGAACTTTTCGGGCGGTGGCGCCATATGCGGCAGGGCCGAACGGTGATCGCTGATCGCGTCGATATCAAAGAAACGCGCGCCGGGAATATGCGCCGCGGCATATTCGGCCCGCGCGTCGCGCCCGCTGTCAGGCAGATACCAGCTGGCATCTAGGATGCGCAGGTCCGGGTCCCGCAAATGGGCCGCCAGCCAGGCCGTTGAAACCAGCGTTTTCGGATCATCCATCGCGGCGGTTGACATCGGACAGGCTCCACATCCGGGGTGACCCCGCACTTAGCGGGCAGCAGCCTGTCAGGCAAGTGTCGTGATGCGCCGTTGGTTTGCAGCGCCCGTTGGCAGGCTAGGCGCAACGCCGCGGTTGGCCTGCCTGCCCGAGCCCCCGGGGGGATCAGCCCTTTGCCATCATCTTCTTGATCATGCCGACGACGGCCAGCAGTACGCCACCGCCCACACCACCCGACGCCACCGAGGAAATGATGGCCGACAGGTCAAGCCCTTCGGCCCCGCCGCCCAGTCCGGCCATGCCCAGCAGTTGCCCGCCCAGCCCGCCGCCAACGATGCCCGCCAGCGAATTGCCCAACGTGCCGAGGTTAAGGTTCTTGAGGACATTTCCCGCGACGTTGCCGCCGATGGCACCCGAGATCAGCTGAATGATGATCTGTTCCATACTTGTAACTCCTATCGTCCTGTTCCCTGCCGGGATTTTCCGGCGTTGTTTCTGGTCGTTCCGCAGGCATGTTTACCTGCCGCCAGTCACACAACTGTGACAGGTCAGGTCCAAACCGGCAACAAATGATTAATTTTTGCGCAGATCAGTCGCGTTTGCTGTGTTTCAGCAGGCGGGCCTTTTCGCGGTCCCAGTCGCGTTTCGCGCTTGTTTCGCGCTTGTCTGCCAGCTTTTTGCCCTTGGCGATACCGATCTTCAACTTCACGATCCCGCGGTCGTTGAAATACATCCTGATCGGCACGATCGTCATGCCTTCGCGCGCCGTTGCAGACCACAGCCGTGCCAGTTGCTTGCGTGAAACCAGCAGCTTGCGCCGGCGGCGTTCCTCGTGGCCGAACATCTTGGCCTGCACATAGGGGGCGATATAGCCGTTGATCAGCCACAACTCGCCGCCTTCGACACTCGCATAGCTTTCCGCGATGTTCGACCCGCCCAAGCGCAGGGATTTCACCTCGGACCCTTCCAGGATGATACCGGCCTCGATGTCATCCTCGATGTGGTAATCAAAGCGCGCGCGGCGATTTTCCGCGATCAGTTTGGAATTGGGGTCGGAATGCTGCACCATGGTCTTTGCGACATAGGTGAGCGTCCGGGCCATGTCCAGACAGACAGACGATGCGCTGACAGGGATCACCGGGCAAAACGGGGGGGGCGGGGCAGATGGTATTGCAGATTGCGGTCGGCACGGGCCTGTTGCTGACATCGATCCTGTTCGCGGCGGCCAGTGCCTGGGTCATGGAGATGGCCTTTGCCCGGGGCCATCACTGGATGCTGCGAGAGCCGCACAGGCCAAAGCTGTTTCTGGTGATCGCCGGGCTGTCGGTCTGGGTGCTGGGGGTGATCACCGCCGGGGTCTGGATGTGGGCCATCGCGTTTCGGGTGATCGGCGTGTTTGCCACGCTGGAAGAGGCGGTCTATTTCGCTGTCGTCTCGTTCACGACATTGGGGTTCGGTGATGTGCTGCTGCCGCGCGAATGGCGGTTGCTGGCGGGGATGATCGCGGCCAACGGCCTGTTGAACTTTGGCCTGTTGACCGCGCTTCTGGTCGAGGCACTGCGCCATGTGCGGTTGGGGCAGATTGCCGTGCGGCGGCCGCGCGAGGCTGTCAGGCCACCAGACGCGCCGGTTGACGGGCCACATGGCCCCCCGATGGCCCCCCATCCAGACGCGACAGCAGCGCCCAGGCCTGCCGCAGATCCAGGCGGGTGAAATCGGTCACCATCGCGGCATGCGGACCTTCTGTGATGCCAGGGCAGCGCAGCATGCAGCCCGCATGGGCATAGATGATCTCTTCGGCGGCAAAAAGCGGGGTGATCACCTCGGTCTTGTGGGGCAGCGCGCCACGGCTGCAGCCGCGCCAGCCGATCAACGCCGTTGCAGGGATCAGCACAAGGGCGGCGTCAGGCAACATGCGGTCGCCCATGGTATCCAGCAGGATCATCTGGCCTGACAGCAGCGTCAGATCGGCGTCATTGTCGATGGTGCCACCGGGCACAAGCACGGTATGCACATCAGGCTGCGGTGTGATCCATTGCCGGTCAAGGCCCAGCACGGGCTGAAGCCCGCCATCAACCGTATAGATGCCGTCGCCCAGGCGCAGGGTTTCGGCGCGCTGCCAGCCACGGGTGGTTTCGACCAGCGTCGCAGCCAAAAGACCGGTGCCGATGGGGGCGGTCATGCGGTTTGCGGCAAAGACGGGCGATGCTGACAGGCGGGAAAAGTCATTCTGGAACATGATCGGGCCTTTCTGGGCGGGTTTGAATTGTGGCGGCCGGTTTCGCCATGTGCCCAGTTCGCACCCGGATTTTGCCGTTTTCCGGTCACCTTTGCGGCATGATTGCGGCACTGGTGGGGTCGGGGAAACACAGACAGGCCGCAATGCGCCGCTGTCGCCACAACTTCAAGGCGTTCATGTGGCGTTAACCAAAGAAGTTAATTAAAACAGTAATTTACACGGAATTGGCGAATCACGCCCTGCGGTTCTGCGTCAGCACATAGATGCCGCTTGCCACCACAATCGCGCTGCCGATCAGCGTCCAGGCGTCTGGCCGCTCGCCAAAGATTGTGGCACCAAGGATCAGCGCGAACAGCAGGCGTGTGTAGCGGAAAGGCGTCACAGCGCTTACCTCGCCCGTGCGCATGGCCACCGTCAGGGCGGTATAGGCGGCCACACCAAACAGGGTGGCAAACAACGTCAGGCCAAGGCCCACCCTGTCAGGCATGCGGTAATCGCCGTTCACGGCCAGAATGATGATGCCTGCAAGCGTCAGCATGGCAAAGCCCGCCACACCCAGCTGCATATTGGTCAGCGCAGGCGGTGCGGCGCGCGTGGCAAGGTCGCGCCCGGCAAACCCGATCAGGCCAATCACGGTCAGCAGCGACAGCGCGTCAAACCCCTCCAACCCTGGCCTGATGATCAGCAGCACACCCGCAAACCCGGCCAGAATGGCCAGCCAGCGGCGCAAGCCGACGGTTTCGCCAAACAGCAGCGCCGCACCGGCAACAACAACCAGAGGCGTGGCCTGCAGGATGGCCGAGGCGACGGAAAGGGGGGTCAGCGCGATGGCAAGCGAATAGAACAGCCGCCCGGTGATTTCGAACCCCGACCGGATGATCATGGGGCGCGAAAGCATGGCTGGCGGCAACGGCGCATCCCCTTGCCGGATGGCCAGCAGAATGAAGGCGATGGTTCCGGTCAGGCCGAACAGCGTGATCACTTCACCCACCGGCATATGTCGCGCTGCGGCTTTCAGGAACATGTCCTCTATGGCAAAGCCCGCCATGGCCGCCACCATGAACACCGCCCCGCGCAGGTTGCCTGCAGGGCCGCTTATCACTTCCCTCCGGTCGCTCTGCGCTTGGCCCAGCGAAGAGCGCCCGAAGGGCTGCGATGAGCGTGGCACGTCAATGCCCTCCCGCTGCTAAGGGCGCCTGGACAGGGCCGCTTATCGCTCCCCTCCGGTCGCTCTGCGCTTGGTCCAGCGAAGAGCGCCCGAAGGGCGGCGATGAGCGCATCAGTTCAGCAACCCTGCGTGCCGCATCGCAGCCTTGATCCGGTCTTTGGTGCCATCCGTCAGCCCCACCAGTGGCAGCCGCACTTCATCGGAACACTGGCTCAAAAGCGAAAGCCCGTACTTCGCCCCCGCCAGCCCCGGCTCGATGAAGATCGCCTCATGCAGCGGCATCAGCCTGTCCTGATACTGCAGCGCGCGGGCGTAATCCCCCGCCAGCGTCGCCTCCTGAAACTCGGCGCACAAACGCGGCGCAACGTTCGCCGTCACTGAAATGCACCCCACACCCCCATGCGCGTTAAAGCCCAAGGCCGTCGCATCCTCACCCGACAGCTGGATGAAATCCGCCCCGCAGGTCATGCGCTGCATCGACACCCGTTCGATCTTGCCCGTCGCATCCTTCACCCCCACGATGCGCGGAAGTTTTGCCAGCGTGCCCATCGTGTCCGGCGTCATGTCCACCACCGACCGCCCCGGGATGTTGTAGATGATGATCGGCAGATTGCTCGCGTCATGCAGCGCCGAGTAATGCGCGATCATCCCGGCTTGGGTCGGCTTGTTGTAATAGGGCGTCACGACAAGTGCCGCATTCGCCCCCACCGCCTGCGCATGGCGGATCAGATCAATCCCCTCCGCCGTGTTGTTCGACCCCGCCCCGGCAATCACCGGCACGCGGCCTGCTGCCGCCTTCACCACCGCCTCGATCACCGCGCCGTGCTCTGCATGCGTCAGCGTCGGGCTTTCGCCCGTGGTGCCCACCGGCACCAACCCATGGCTGCCTTCGGCAATATGCCAGTCCACCAGCTTTTTCAGCGTGTCAAAATCCACTGCGCCGTTCGCAAACGGCGTGATCAGCGCGGGGTAAGACCCTTTGAACATGACACGACTCCCTTGGTTGATGTTCCCCGGCCCTGTTACCGCCCCGGCAGGCATTTGCCAAGAACGCGTGCGCTGACGGGAACGTTGGTTGAAGGCGCGCAAGGCTGATGGCAGATAGGCCGGATGAAAGCGCTCCTCCTTGCCCTGTCGCTGCTTGCCACGCCCCTGATGGCCGACGACGCCGCCAATCTGCGCACGGCCTTGCGTCTGGCCGCTGCACAGGACTGGACTGCGGCCCAAACCACCGCCACAGGCCCGATCGCCCAAGACATCATCGCGTGGCAGCGCCTGCGCGCCGGGGAAGGCCGCTTGGGCGAATATGAAGCGTTTCTGCAACGTCGCGCCACATGGCCCGGCCTGCCGCGCTTGCATGAAGCGGGTGAAGAAGCTGTGGCAAGGTCCACCGACCCCGCCCGCGTCATCGCCTATTTCAACGGCCAGCCGCCAGAGACCGCCGAAGGTGCCCTTGCGCTGATCCGCGCCTATCTGGCGGCAGGTCGGCAGGCCGAGGCCGAGGCCGAGGCAACCCGCGCGTGGGTCGCACTGGAATTCGATGCCAATGATCAAACCCTCCTCCTCGACCAGTTCGCTGATGTGCTGAAACCCGCGCATGAGGTCCGCCTTGACCGCATGCTGTGGGAAGGCGACCGCGAGGGCGAGGTGGCCCGCATGCTTCCCCTTGTCTCTGCCGATATGGCCAAACTCGCCAAGGCCCGCTTGGCCTTGCAGGCCGAGGCCGCCAACGCCTCTGCCCTCGTCAGCGCCCTGCCGCAAGCGTTGACGGCTGACCCCGGCCTTGCGCGCGATCGTTTCATCTGGCGCATGCGGAATGACCTGACCGATGATGCGCTGGCCCTGATCCTTGACCGTTCAGCCTCAGCCGCCAGCCTTGGCCAGCCCGAGGGGTGGGCCGAACGCCGCGCCGTTCTGGCCCGCCTTCTGATGCGTGCAGGCCGCTCAGCCGAGGCTTACCGCGTTGCCGCCAACCATCATCTGACCGAAGGCTCCGGGTTCGTCGACCTTGAATTCCTTGCCGGTTTCATCGCCCTGCGTCACCGTGATGACCCCGCGACGGCGCTGACGCATTTCATGCGTTTGCAATCCGCCGTCGCCACCCCCATCAGCCTGTCCCGCGCCCTTTACTGGCAAGGCCGCGCGGCCGAGGCTGCGGGTGATGACGCTGCCGCCGAAACCGCCTATCGCGCGGCGGCACGCCATATGACCGCCTATTACGGCCAACTTGCCGCCGAACGCCTTGGCCTGCCGTTGGATGCCAACCTTCTCTCCGATGCCCGCCCCCCAGATTGGCGGCAGGCGTCATTCGCGGGTGACTCTGTGCTGGAGGCCGCGCGTCTGCTGCTGGCCGCAGGGGACCGCACGCTCGCCAAGCGGTTCATCCTGCATCTGGGCGAAAGCCTGAATG
The DNA here is from genome assembly GCA_025458385.1 of Paracoccaceae bacterium. Classification (GTDB taxonomy): domain Bacteria; phylum Pseudomonadota; class Alphaproteobacteria; order Rhodobacterales; family Rhodobacteraceae; genus JAAFHS01. Next base: position 14,433 of record JALOSO010000116.1, read on the forward strand.
CGCAGGAACTGGATCAGCTGGCCGACATGGCCCTGTCCATGGATGAACCCCATATCGCCCTTCTGGTGGCCAAGGCCGCCGCCGAACGCGGCATCATCCTGCCCCGCGCCTATTTCCCCGTGCCCGCCATGGTGCCCGATGGCCTGCCCGTCAGCCGCGCGCTCGCCCTGTCCATCGCCCGGCGTGAAAGCGAATTCGAACCCACCGTCATCAGCCCCGCAGGCGCGCGCGGCTTGATGCAGGTGATGCCGGGCACGGCGGAACTGATGGCCGATGTCACGGGCCTGCCTTTCAGCGTTGACCGCCTCACCTCTGACCCTGCCTATAACGTCGCCAAGGGTGCTGCCTACCTGCGCGTGCTGATTGATGAATTCGGCCCCTCCGTCGCCATGATCGCCGCAGGCTATAACGCCGGCCCCGGCAGGCCCCGCCGCTGGGCGAC
>JALOSO010000117.1 GCA_025458385.1 Paracoccaceae bacterium
TATGACGCCAAGCTGAAATCCCGCATTGCCGATATGATGAACGTCGGCGGGCGCGATGGCGGGGCCATTACGGCCGCGCAGTTCCTGCAGCGCTTTGTGCGCCCCGGCATGCCCTGGGTGCATCTGGATATTGCCGGCACAGCACTTGTGAAATCCGACCTGCCCCTTTCGCCCAAGGGTGCAACCGGATGGGGCGTCATGGCGCTGAACCGGCTGATTGCCGACATGTGCGAGCCGTGATCATCCCCGCCACCCGCTACCACGACCCCGAAGCCGCGCTTGGCTTTCTGACCCGTACGCTGGGCTTTCATCTGCATGCGGCGTTTCGCGATGAGGATGGCCATCTGATCCACGCCCAGTTGACGGCCACGGATGAGGGGCCTGCATCGGGTATGGTGATGATCGGGCCAGAGGGTGACGCGGCAGCGCCGAATGAATTCGACCCCTACATGATCCACCCCTCTGAGACCGGGGGGCGAGAAACAGTGTCAATTTACGCAGTCGTCGCCGACGTGGCCGCCCGCTATGCCCGCACGGTGGCGGCGGGGATGGAGGTGCTGATCCCCCTGCGGTCCGAACCCTATGGCGGGCTGTCCTTCTCGATCCGTGACCCGGAAGGCCATATCTGGACGCTGGGCAGTTATGACCCCACCTTGCCCGCCAAAGGCACCTGATGCCTGCGCTGTTTTACCACCTGACCCGGTCAACCGAAGAAGCGCTGATCCGCATGCTGATCGAACGGTCGTTGGCACAAGGCTGGCGCGTCATGCTGCGCGGCACGGATGATGCGGCCTTGCGGCGGATGGATACGCGGCTATGGACGGAAGGCGAGGGAAGTTTTCTGCCCCATGGCATGGAAGGCGGACCGCAGGATTGCGACCAGCCGGTGCTGATCGGCAAGGGCAGTGCGGTGAACGCTGCACATGGGGTGATCCTGACCGGCGGCGCAGTGGCGGACGCCGATGAAGCAAAGGGTCTGGAGCGGCTGTGGGTGCTGTTCGACGGCGCGGATGAGGCCGCCGTACAGGGCGCGCGGGCCTTGTGGCGGCAGTTGACCGGAGCAGGTGTGGATGCGGAATACTGGTCGGAAGACAGCGGCAAATGGGTGCGGACGGCCGAGAAGAAAGCGGCTGCTGCGACCTGAAGAGGGACGGGATTTTTCGAAGAAAAATCGTTGTCTGCCGGGCCTGCCTGAAAATTTTCGTACGAAAATTTTCAGTTTGCGCCGGTCAGTTCCGCTGCAGGATCATCTCGCGGTTCGCAATCTCGATCCGGAACTGTCCCAGATAGCTCATCCCCAACAGCGAGCCGTCCATCGCGCCTTCGGTCACATAAGCCACGACATCCTCATCCCGGAACGGCCCGAATTCGACCACCGGCAAGACCACCCGTGCCGTGCGCACGATGCCATTGGCTGTTTGCGCCTCGCCGCGGAATTCCAGTGATGCGGGGTCAATCCCAAGGCGCGCGGCATCGTCCTGACTGAGCACCATCTGCGTGGCCCCCGTATCGATCAGGAATGCGATGTCCGTGCCATTCAGGCGCAGCGTCGCATAGTAATGCCCGTCTGGCTGGCGGGGCAGGGCGACAGTGCCCGTCGTGGCATCGATGACGGGTGACATGCGATCCTGCATGTCGACCCATAGCCCATAGCCGGCGGCCACGCCGACAAAGATCATGACCCAGGCCGCGGCGGCACGCATGGCAAAACCCATGCGCCCGCGATATTCGACATAGGCCCAGCCAAGAATGGCCAGCAAAAGCAGGATCAGATAGGCCATGCGCCCGAAATCATCTGTCTGCATGCGACCCCCGGTTGCCGATTGTGTCAAAGGTAGGTTGGCCCAGGCGTGATTGCAAATGACTTAGCCGATCAGCCCGGTGCCGCGCACGCCGTCGATGACGAACTGCACCGACAGTGCAGCCAGCAGCATGCCCAAAAGCCGGGTGATCACGATGGTGCCCGTTCGCCCCAGCAAGCGTTCCAAAGGTGGCGAGGCGAGCAGGAACGCATAAGTCACGGCAATCATGGCCAGCATCAGCGCGATGACGGTCAGCAGGCCCCCCCATTCACCGCCGCTTTCACCGACAAGCAGGATCATCGAGGCGATGGCACCCGGCCCGGCGATCAGTGGCGTGGCGAGGGGGAAAACGGAAGGGTCATGGTCGGGTTCAGACTTTTGCCCCTCGCGCCGCTGGGTGCGGCGTTCGAACAGCATGTCAAGCGCGGTCAGGAACAACAGGATGCCACCGGCAATGCGGAACGCCGGCATGGAAATGCCGACAAAGCCAAGGATGGCTTCGCCGGCAAGGCCGAAGATGGTGAGAAGGAAGGCTGCGATCAGGCAGGCGCGCAGGGCCATGGCGCGGCGGCGTTCGGGCGACATGCCGGTGGTCAGGGCGATGAACAGCGGCACGAGGCCCGGGGGATCGATCACCACGAACAGGGTGGCGAAGGTGGTGATGAGGAAGGCTGTTTCCATGCGGAGACCCTTAAGGCTTGGGTATGTTCATACGGCGGGACCGGGGGCCAGCCCCCGGACCCCCGGGATATTTGTGCGACATTGAAAGGAAGGTGGCAGGTTCAGGTCGCTGCTTCCAGTTTTTCCTGTGCTGCCAGCCACATCGCCTCGGCGCGGTCGAGACCGTTCATCACCTCGCCATATTTGGCGTTCCAGGTGGCCAGCTCGCCCTTGCGCGCATCTTCGTACAAGGCGGGATCGGCAAGTTTCTTGGCCAGCTTGTCGCGCATATCGTTCAGCTTGGTCAGAATCTCTTCGCAGCGGCGCACCTCGGCCTTCAAGGCCAACATGTCATCCCGGCTGATTTTCTTTGGTTTTTCAAGCGGTTTCGCCTCGGACTTCACCTCATCACCGGCCAGCAGCTGGCGGCGATAGGCATCAAGGTCCTCGGTATAGGGTTCCACCGCCCCGCCCTTGACCAGCCACAGCCTGTCGGCCACCAGACCCAGAAGGTGCATGTCGTGGCTGACAAGGACAACCGCGCCGGGGTATTCTGTCAAAGCCTCGACCAAAGCCTCGCGGCTTTCCATATCAAGGTGGTTGGTGGGTTCGTCGAGGATCAGCAAATGCGGCGCATCGATGGTGGCCAAGAGCAAGGACAGCCGCGCCTTTTGCCCGCCCGACAGCCGCCCCACCACGGTTTCAGCCTGATCGGCCATCAGGCCAAAGCCAGCAAGGCGCGCGCGCAGGCGGGGTTGGCCTTCTTCAGGGCGCAGGCGTTGGATGTGCTGCAAGGGCGTCTCATCAATATGCAGTTCATCCACCTGATGCTGCGCGAAATAGCCGATGCGCAGTTTCGAATGGCGGATGATGCGCCCTTCGGCCGCCTGAAGTTTGTTCGCGAGCAGCTTGGAAAGCGTGGATTTACCCTCGCCGTTGCGGCCCAGAAGCGCGATCCGGTCATCCTGATCGATCCGCAGGTTCAGCCGCCGCAGCACCGGAACGCCGCCATAGCCCACGGCCGTGCCGTCCATGTTGATGATCGGGGGCGAAAGCTCCTCGGGGGCAGGGAAGGTGAAAACCTGTTTCTTCGCCTCTTCCCTTTTCCAGCATTTTCACGCGGGATTGCGCCTGCACGGCCTTTGATGCCTTGGCCTTGAAGCGGTCCACGAAGGATTGCAGATGCGCGCGCCGTGCTTCCTGCTTTTTCGCTTCGGCCTGCAAGACCGCCCGCCGTTCGGCCATCTGGCGCGCGAACTGGTCGTAAGGGCCGTTCCAATAGGTCAGCTTGCGGCTGTCCAGATGCAGGATGCCCTGCACGGCACGGTTCAGAAGGCCGCGGTCATGGCTGATGATCAGGACGGTATGGGGGTATTTCTGCAGGTAGTTTTCAAGCCAGAGCGCACCTTCGAGATCAAGGTAGTTGGTGGGTTCGTCCAAAAGCAGGTAATCGGGTTGCGCAAACAGCACCCCCGCCAAGGCCACCCGCATGCGCCAGCCGCCCGAGAAATCGGAACAGGGGCGCAGTTGCGCCTCGGCATCAAAACCCAGCCCTTTCAGAATGGCTGAGGCGCGGCCTTCGGCGCTCCAAGCATCAATATCCGCGAGGCGCGTCTGGATCTCGGCGATGCGCGCGGGATCAGTGGCATGTTCGGATTCGTAAAGCAGGGCGGTGCGTTCGGTATCGGCCTGCAGCACGGTGTCCAGCAGGCTGGTGGAGGACGAGGGCACCTCTTGCGCCACGCCGCCGATCTTTGCCCGGGCGGGCATGGTGATCTCACCGCCCTCCAACGCCAGTTCGCCCTTGATCAGGCGGAACAGCGTGGTCTTGCCCGCGCCATTGCGCCCGACAAGCCCCACCTTGTGGCCGGTGGGAATGGTGGCCGAGGCCCCCTCAAACAGCGGGCGGCCTTCGACGTTATAGGTGATTTCGGTTATGCGCAGCATGGGCGGGGGGATGCCCTAAGCGGGGCGTGCCGTCAACTGCGGGCAGCAGTTTGCGTTGGGTCAGGGCCGGTCGGACAGTCTGCGTGACGTCCATGCCCGATGGCGGCATCGCATGTCGCGGGTTGATGGTATCAATTGGCGGGAACATTATGTGAACAGGCTGTCATGCCCAGACCAAAAGGATGTCTCGCCATGCCCTGCCTTGATCCCGATGCTGCGCGCCTGAACAACGGCTTTGCCGTTGCCATCAACATCACGGCAAAGGAAGGCAAGGGTGATGCGGTTGCCCCGAACCCTGAAGGCCTGATTGCACCGACGATGGCGGAAGAAAAGGTCAAATTCTTTGTGCCATATCGGTCTCCTACCGATCCGCTTTTGTTCTTTGTGTACGAGCTTTACACGGACCAGTCCGGTTGGGACGCCCATAACAAGGCACCGCATTTCTTGCGTGTTGTGGATGAATTGGTTGCGCTGTCGGCCCATCGGCAGCGCATTCCGTTTGTGCCTTTCGCCGGTCCGTAAAGGAATTCTGCAAAGGCGTTTCAGCAATGGGCCACGGGCGGACGCGGCGTTCAACCGCAAACGGGGTTTTCACCGCAGCGTCGCCATGTTACCAGCCGCCCGGCAAACATGGGGCATGAAAGCCCCTTATTCTACAGGAGCGCCACATGGCCGTTGAACGTACCCTTTCCATCATCAAACCCGATGCCACCAAGCGCAACCTGACCGGCAAGATCGTTGCCAAGTTTGAAGAAGCTGGCCTGCGCGTTGTCGCATCCAAGCGCATTCACTTGTCGATGGCGCAGGCCGGCGCGTTCTATGCCGAGCATAAGGAGCGTGGTTTTTATGGTGAGCTGTGCGAATTCATGGCCTCTGAACCCGTTGTCGTGCAGGTGCTGGAAGGCGAAGATGCCATCGCCAAGAACCGTGAAGTGATGGGTGCCACCGATCCGGCCCAAGCCGCCCCCGGCACGATCCGCAAGGAATTTGCACTGTCCAAGGGCGAAAACTCGGCCCACGGGTCTGACAGCCCGGCTGCCGCCGCGCGCGAAATTGCGTTCTTCTTCTCGGGTCTGGAACTTGTCGGCTAACGGCGGCTGATAACCCCAATCGCATCAAGGGCCGCTTCGAAATCGGAGCGGCCTTTTGCATGGCTGCCCGCGTATTCCGCCTTCAACGCATCATACTTGACGCGCAGGGCCTTTTTCTCCTCGCCCTTGCAATCGTTCCAGGGGCGGCCTTGCAGCGCCATCACCAGTACATAGTAGCCAATGAAATGCGGCGGTGTGCCTGCGGCCAGCAGGCGGCGATAGCCTTCATCCGCGCCAAGCGCGCGCAATTGGCTGGCCGAGTGAATCCCAGCTTTGGCAAAGGCCGCCTCAGAGGCGGGCCCAAGGTTTTTGATCGATGAAACAGGATCGTCCGTCATCAGGCCCCCCCAGATCAGGCAAGCAGCCTAACCTGTGTCGCCGACAACAAAAAGGGCCGTCAGAATGCGGCCCAGTCCCGGATGATTGGCTTGCGCGTGGTGCCTCCCTGCTGCTGGCTTGATCCGCCAGTCTGGCCAGGTTGCTGGGCCGGTGTGTTTGATCCGCCCTGCTGCTGCGTGGCAGATGTTGTCATCGTCGGTTTGGCCATCGGGGGTGCTCTGTCTTGTTGCCGCGTGGTTTTTCTTAAAATGCATCCGAATTGGGCACTTTCAAGGCCGGTTACAAAAGGAAGAACGGATTCACAAGGGGTTGTCACCAGTTTGTCGCGAAAACGTCACGCCGCGTGCGGTGTCAGGGCTGGTCAAATTGTCGCAGGCATGCGAGCCTTCGGCGATCATGCATCCGGTTTTTGACGGCCATAACGACATTCTTTACCGGCTGGATCTGGGCCGCAGCCCGCGGGATCAGTTGTGGCTGACGGGTGACGGGCAGGGGCACCTTGACCTGCCGCGCATGCGGGCGGGGGGCTTTGCCGGGGGATTGTTTGCAATCTACGTGCCCTCGCCGCCCGACCCCGACGTGCCTGACTTGCTGGCCCGCATGGATGCACCGCCCTATGATCTGCCGCTGCCGCCACCACTGCGGCTGGAGGTTGCACAACCGGTGGCGCTGAAGATGGCGGGTGATCTGCACTGGATGGCGCGGGCCAGCGGTGGTGCATTCCGGCTGTGCCATTCGGTGGCCGAGATTCGCGCGGCAATGGCGGCCGACGTGATTGCAGGTGTCATGCACATGGAGGGGGCCGAGGCGATCGATGCGGGTTGCGATGCGCTGCACCTGTTCCACGCCATGGGCTTGCGCAGTCTGGGGCCGGTCTGGAGCCGGCCAACGGTGTTTGGCCACGGTGTCCCCTTCCGGTTTCCGGGTGATCCGGACACAGGGGCAGGGCTGACCGAGGCGGGCAAACGCCTTGTTCGGCTGTGCAACCGGCTGCGCATCATGGTGGATCTGTCGCATCTGAATGCAGCGGGCTTTGACGATGTGGCGCAGATCACGGATGCGCCGCTGGTGGCGACACATTCGAATGCGCATGCCGTGACACCGTCAACGCGCAACCTGACCGACCGGCAACTGGCGATGATCCGGGACACCGGCGGGCTGGTGGGGCTGAACTTCGCCACCGTTTTCCTGCGCCCCGATGGCCGCGAAAGCGCGGACATGGGGTGGGAGCCGGTCATGCGGCATCTGGACCATCTGTTGCAGCATCTGGGCGAGGATGGCGTGGCCTTCGGGTCAGACTTTGACGGGGCAACGGTGCCGCGGGGGATTGGCGATGTGACGGGCTTGCCTGCGCTGCAGGCGGCGATGCTGGCGCATGGGTTTGGCGCGGCGCTGATGGCCAAGATCACGCATGGCAATTGGCTTCGCGTTCTGGAACGCACGTGGGGCGCTTAAGTGCCTCCCCTCCCCCTGGTGGGGAGGGGGCGGGGGTGGGGGGATATCTGGCGAGTGACGGGAGGTCGGGAAAGGCCCCCCTCCCTAACCCTCCCCACGAAGGGGGAGGGGACCGGTCAGCGCCTAGCGGTAGCCGTCAGCCAAATAACCCAAGCGGCGTGGGCGCAAAGCCGGGGAAGACCGTGCTGATGTCCCGCGTGCCCATATGCGCGCCCAGCAGTTCTGCCAGCGGCTGGCGATAGTCCGTCGTCACGGCAAGATCTGCGCCTTCCTCTAGCACGTCATTCGTCAGCCCCGGCCAACGGCCCAGCATCCGCCCGCCCTTGGCCTGTGGCCCCAGCACCATCATGACGCCGCCCCGGCCATGATCGGTGCCAGCACCTTCATTGGCGCGCAGGCGGCGGCCGAATTCGGTCATCACAACGACTGACGTATCCGCCTGCATCGGCCCCAGATCGCGCCAGAAGGCCATCAGCGCCGCGGACAAGTGACGGACGTTATTGCCAAAATCCCCCGCCTGCCGCACATGCGTGTCCCAGCCGTCCATGTCCACCGTCGCCAGCCGCGTGCCCATCCCCAACTTGAAGGTCTGCGCCACAGTCATCAGTGGCGGCGACAAGGGGTTGTCCTGCGGATAATCGACCGCAGGCACATAAGGCCGGATCGCCTGATCGGCGTCAGACCAGATGCGCCCCGAAATCATGTCTGACAGTGTCAGCAATTGCTGCATGCTCGCCTGCACGGGCCCATGGTTGCCGAACCCCGCCGCGATGCGCGCGCGCAAGGCGGGCGAAAGCCAATGCCCCTGTGCCAGAATCAGGTTGCCCAGTTCTGCCGCCACGGCCGCCTCTGACCCCTCCAGTGATCCCGGCAGCGCCGTGCCCACGGCAATTGCCGGAAGATCGGCAAACGTCCCCTGCGCCTTGAGCCAGCGCCCCAGCCAGCCCCCCTCGGCATTGCCTGATTGCGCCGACCGCTCCATCCGCGCTTCCGCCTCGAAATGGCTGCGCGTTGCCTCTGTCAGGCCGCAGGCGTGGATCAGCGACAGATCACCTGCTGCATAAAGTTCTGCCAAAGCCCCCGCCTGCGCATGCAGGCGAAAGTCGATATCGGCAAGGTCATGCTTGATCTGAAAGCCCGCGCCATCGCCTTCACGCAATGACCGCAGGTCTGCAGGCCGTGCTGCAATAAAATCGGGGTCGGATGCGGGCGAAAGCAGCGCCAGCCCATCACAGCCGCCACGCAGGAAAATCACAACAAGCTTGGGATCGGTGGTCATATCCTCGGCCCCCTTAACGCAACATGAAATCGGGTGAGATCGCGGCAAAGGCAATGAAGGTGGCTGACCAGCCCTGCATCTCCTCATCGCTTAGCCCCAAGGGCGCCGCGCGGTCTTCCACACCAAAGGCGGTGGCCATTTCGCTGAAATCGGCCACGGCACCGGGCCCAAGCAGCCGGTCTGCCCAGAATTGCCCCAAGCCATCAAATCCGACACCCTTTGGTGCAAGGCTGGCAAGGGATGTCATGGTGCAGCCAAACCAGTCGTCATGCGCATAAAGCGCGTAATCCACCATCCGCGCCATCGTGCTGGCCGACGACCAGCGGCTGGCCCGGTCCGGGTGCCCTGTCGGCGGGCCATAGGTGTGCTGCTTCCAGCCCGCCCGTTGCAACTGCCAGTCCCATGACATGTCGGGCGCGGTGACCTGCACGCCCGTCGCGCGATAAAGGCCCGCCAGAAACTCGAATGGGCGCCGGAACTTGCCCGGCGGCGTTGATGTGAACAGCGGATCATTCACAATGGCCGTGACCACCTGCGCAATCTGATCCGGCGCATCGGCCTGCTGCAGGAACACCGTTGCAATCCGGTCAACCATGGCCGGGTCCGGGTCATCGGTCAGCAGCCTTCGGATCAGCTTGCGCGACACGAAACGCGCCGTTCCGGGATGATGCGAAAGAAGATCCATCACCCGTTCCGCATCCACCATTGGCCCCTGATGCGGCGCGAATTCCACGCCCAGAATGCGCTTCTGGTAAGGGTCATGCCAGGCCTCGACATAGTGGAAAAGGCCGGTCTTGGGTGCCGTCACCCCGTCACTGATGTAGCGGCCATCACCCACCGACCAGCCGGTAAAGGCGCGCGCGACCTCGTACACGTCCTGATCGATATACGCCTGCGCAAGCCCGTCAGCCGCCCCCGGCACATCGCGCCAGTTCGGGGCCGTATCGTTCACGTAATTCTCGGCCCCCAGCGTGTGCAGTTCCAACAATTCGCGTGCGAAGTTTTCGTTTGCGGGGCTGGCCGTGCTGTCGGCGTTGTTGAGGTAATACAGCATCGCGGGTGACCGCGCGATTTCACCCAGCAGCACGCGGAAATTGCCAAGCGCGTTTTCGCGGATCACCCGGTCATGGCCGGGAAAGAAAACCGCCGTGGTTTCATCCTTTTGCGCGTTCACATGAAAATGGTTGTGCCAGAATTGCGTCATCACCTCGCGCAGTTGCGCCCGGGCATGCACGGCGCGGATCAGGCTGGCCGCGATCACCTCTTGCGCTGGGCGCTGGCGTTCGGTGTAGTCCATCGCCATGTCGAAATTCAGCAGGTCAACCTGCGCTGCCGGATCGGCATTCAGATAGCCCAGCGGGCGCATTTCATCGACAGCGGCCCATGCCCCATTCACTCCGTCATCGCCCGCCTCATAAGCAATGTGCAGGCGCGCATCTTGCAGCCGCTGGTGCAGATCAGCATCCATCGGCGGCATGGCCAGTTGCGCGGCAAGCCAGCCTTCGCGGCCCAGTTCCCGCAAGGCCGCCCGGTCGGCATCGGTTGCCCCGAAGGTCAGGCGGTTCAGGAAAACCTCGTCTTCGCGGCCGCCGGGCGTGGCCGACGCCACACGTGGCAGCGCCGTTGTCAGGGCCAGCGCAACAAGGCTTTGATGAAAGGCGCGGCGTGTCAGCATGGCAGAACCCCTTACTCGCTTTTGAAAGCCTAAGCGCAATGGCTGGGTGCACAAACGGTTGGCATGTCGCATGGGCAGAATACTGCCATCTTGGCAATCGCCGCGATTTGCGGGAAACGGGGGCATGATGACAGACAAATTCAGCTTTCAGGTCAATGCCACAGACGGTGCCGCCCGCAGCGGCATCATCTCAACCCCCCGTGGCCAGGTGCGCACACCTGCCTTCATGCCGGTGGGTACGGCGGCGACGGTCAAGGCGATGTTGCCGGGGTCGGTGCGCGAAACGGGTGCGGATATCCTTCTTGGCAACACCTATCACCTGATGCTGCGGCCCACGGCAGAGCGGATTGCGGCGCTTGGCGGCTTGCACCGGTTCATGAACTGGGATGGGCCGATCCTGACGGACAGCGGTGGGTTTCAAGTGATGTCATTGGCATCCCTGCGCAAGTTGACCGAAGAAGGCGTCACCTTTGCCAGCCACATCGACGGCAGCAAGCACATGCTGTCGCCAGAACGCAGCATGGAAATCCAGCGGCTGCTGGGGTCGGACATCGTGATGTGTTTTGATGAATGCCCGGCCTTGCCTGCGGATGAGGCCGAGGTGAAGCGCGCGACAGATTTGTCGATGCGGTGGGCACAGCGCAGCCGCGATGCGTTTGGTGACAGGCCGGGGCATGCGTTGTTCGGCATCATGCAGGGTGGGGTCACGCCTGAACTTCGGGCCGCAAGTGCCGAGAAACTGGTCGAAATCGGGTTTGATGGTTACGCCGTGGGCGGCCTTGCGGTGGGTGAGGGGCAGGAGGCGATGTTCGGCGTGCTCGACTATGCGCCGGGGCTTCTGCCCGCTGACAAGCCGCGCTACCTGATGGGCGTGGGCAAGCCGGATGACATTGTGGGCGCCGTGCAGCGCGGCATTGACATGATGGATTGCGTGCTGCCGTCGCGTTCCGGGCGCACGGGGCAGGCCTGGACGGCGCGGGGGCAGGTGAACCTGCGCAACGCACGGCACAAGGACGATCCGCGCCCGCTGGAGGAAGGCTGCACCTGCCCGGCCTGCCGGGGATATAGCCGCGCCTATCTGCACCATGTGGTGAAATCGGACGAAATCATCGCCTCGATGCTGCTGACATGGCACAATCTGCATTACTATCAGGTACTGATGCAGGATTTGCGCGATGCGATTGCGGCGGGGGCCTTGGATGCGTTTGTGGTGCAGTTCCATGCGCAACGCGCCGCGGGGGACATAGAGCCGCTGTAAACTCTCTCACGCGCGCCATGTGCGGCGGCAAGGCCAGACATCTTCCTGCCCTGTCTTCCTGCCTCGCCCGCCGGGACGGGCGCTGGCCTCTGTCCGGACATACTGAACTGGTCCCTGCAGAGATGCGGTGCAACGGGCGGGGAAACGCAGTGCGTTTCCTGTGCCGCCCGGACCCGCGGCCTGTATTTCTCTGACCAAGAAAGATTTCCCGCCCCTGACGCCGTCAAAATCGTCTTTCACTACCCTCCCCGGTCACCCCAACCCTGAAAATCCGCGCTATTCCTGACTTGCAGCCCCCACCCCACAAGCGCATGATACCCGCCAAGCCGGGGTGCGCCCCGAGGGGTGGTTGACACCCCCGAACACGCGCCCCACATATCTGCGTCTGGGAAGGGCCTTTCGCGCTGCCGATCATCGGGGCCGGACCCTTCGCCGTAATGAAGGAAGCGCCATGAGCGAACAGCTTTCACAAAGCTACCCTGTCCTGCCGCTGCGCGACATCGTCGTATTCCCGCACATGATTGTGCCCCTGTTCGTGGGGCGTGAAAAATCGGTCCGTGCGCTGGAAGAAGTGATGAAGGACGACAAGCAAATTCTGCTGTCCAGCCAGATCGACCCCACGGTTGATGACCCGGCGACCGATGGCATCTACCGCATCGGCGTGCTGGCCAACGTGCTGCAGCTGCTGAAACTGCCCGATGGCACCGTGAAGGTGCTGGTCGAAGGCCGCGCGCGGGTCAAGATCACCGAATTCGTGCCGAACCCGAATTTCTTTGAGGCGCATGCCGAAACGCTGAGCGAGAGCATGGGCGACCGGCCTTCGGTTGATGCGCTTGTGCGCGCCGTGGGCGAGGAGTTCGAACGCTACGCCAAGATCAAGAAGAACATCCCCGAAGAGGCGCTGAGCGCGGTATCAGACACGCGCGAACCCGCACGGCTGGCAGACCTTGTGTCGGGGCACCTTGGGATTGAGGTGGCGCAAAAGCAGGACCTCTTGGAAACGCTGGTGGTGGCTGACCGTCTGGAACGGGTTTACGGCCATATGCAGGGCGAAATGTCGTCCGTCTTGCAGGTCGAGAAAAAGATCAAGACGCGCGTGAAGACCCAAATGGAGAAGACGCAGCGCGAGTACTATCTGAATGAGCAGATGAAGGCCATTCAGAAGGAACTGGGCGACGGCGAGGAAGGCCAGAACGAAGTGGCCGAGCTTGAGGCGCGCATTGCCAAGACCAAGCTGAGCAAGGAGGCCAAGGACAAGGCCGAGGCCGAGCTGAAAAAGCTGAAA
>JALOSO010000118.1 GCA_025458385.1 Paracoccaceae bacterium
CGCAGGGCGAGGGGGGGCGGGTCGACCGGGGCGGCTTGGCTGATGTTGATCAGCGGGCGGTCGGGCGGGAAAGTGGCCTCGGCGGCCCAGCGGCGGGCTTCCATGACCGGGGGCGGTTCGGTGGCGGCCATGGCGGGGTTCAGGGTGAAGGTCATGTGGTGCCCTTTGCTCAGAAAGGCGGGGGGTTTCACACCCCCCGCACCCCCCGTGGGATATTTATGGACCAAAAATGGGGGTCAATCAGCGCCGCGCATGGGTTGGACATATTGCAGGGCCATGTCCCATGGAAAGAAGATCCATGTATCCTGGCTGACTTCTGTGATGTAGCTGTCCACCATCGGCTTGCCCGAGGGTTTGGCATAGACGGTGGCGAAATGCGCGCGTGGGTACATCTTGCGCACGACCTCGAGCGTTTTGCCGGTATCGACCAGATCATCGACGATGAGGATGCCGGTGCCATCGCCCATCAGGTCGGCCTGTGGCGCCTTGAGCACGCGCACTTCGGCCTGCGCCTGATGGCTGTAGCTTTTGACGGAAATGGTATCGACGATGCGGATATCGAGTTCCCGGCTGACGATCATGGCAGGGACGAGGCCGCCGCGCGTGATGCCGACAACGGCGCGCCAAGCGCCATCGTCCGGGCCCTTGCCATCCAGCCGCCATGCCAGCGCGCGGGCGTCGCGATGGATCTGGTCCCAGCTGACGTGAAAGCCTTTTTCATGTGGCAGACGTTCGGCGTTCATGGGCAGGCTCCTTCAGGTGGTGGCGATCTTGACGCCCAGCAGGGCCAGCATGCCCCCGAACGCGCGGTCGATGATGGTTTTCAGGCTGATATAGGTGGCTTTGGACCGCTCGAACGAGAATATCCGGGCCACGAGCGTGTTCCAGACCGTTTCATTCAGAAACACGACCGCCAGAAGGGCGGCGTAGACCCAAACTGGCGTGCCTTGCGGGACGGTGCCGACAAAGATGGCCGAGAACAGCACGGCGGGTTTCGGGTTGGCCAGTTGCGTGAACAGGCCAAGGCGCAGCGCCGACATCGGGCTGCGCGGCGGGCGTCCGGTTTCTGTCATGTCCAGCGCCTGATCCGCGGCTTTCCACATGCTGTAGCCCATGTAGACGAGGTAGATGCCGCCGCATATTTTCAAAGCCCACAAAAGGGCAGGGGCGGCCTGAAACACGATGTTCAGCCCGAATAGCGCCGCCATGGCCCAGATCACGCCGCCCAAGCCGATGCCGACCGCCAGAAAGAACCCGGTGCGCAGGCCCTCGGTGACACCTGTGCGCGCCGACATCAGCACGGCAGGGCCGGGGCTGATGGCCGCCATCAGGTGCAGAAAGGCCACGGCAAGGAAAGCTGCGATCGTCATGCTTCGCCCTTTTGCGCCTTGGCGGTGACCACGTCGATATCGGGCGCATCCACGGCTTTCATGCCGACCACATGGTAGCCCGCATCCACATGCAGGTTTTCGCCCGTGGTGCCTGACCCAAGATCAGACAGCAGATAGAGCGCGGCCTTGCCCACCTCTTCCTGCGTCACGTTGCGCCGCAGGGGCGAGTTCAGCTCGTTCCAGCGCATGATGTAGCGGAAATCACCGATGCCGGATGCCGCCAGCGTCTTGATCGGGCCGGCCGAAATTGCGTTCACGCGGATGCCGTCCTTGCCCAGATCCTCGGCCAGATATTTGACCGATGCCTCCAGCCCGGCCTTGGCCACGCCCATCACGTTGTAATGCGGCATGACCTTTTCCGCGCCGTAATAGGTGAGCGTGAGCAGGCTGCCGCCGGGGTTCATCATGGCGGCTGCGCGCTGGCAGACGGCGGTGAAGGAATAGACCGAGATGTCCATGGTCATCAGGAAATTGGCGCGGCTGGTATCCACATAGCGGCCGCGCAGTTCGTTCTTGTCGGAAAAGCCGATGGCGTGCACCAGAAAATCGATCTTGCCCCAGAGCCCGGCCAGATGCGCAAAGAGCGCGTCCATGGATGCCTCATCCGCCACATCGCATTCCACGAATTCCTGCATGCCGATGCTGGCGGCGAGGGGTTCAACCCGCTTTTTCAGCGCCTCGCCCTGATAGGAAAACGCGATTTCAGCACCCTGCGCCGCAATCGCCTGCGCGATGCCCCAGGCGATGGATTTGTCATTGGCAAGCCCCATGATCAGCCCGCGCTTGCCTGCCATCAGCCCTGTTGACATTGTTCGTCCCCCGCCCACCTTGCTTGTTGTCCGCACGGTGTAGGCGAAGTGTCGTCGTGCTTCAAGCCGCTGGCCGGAACGTAACGTCACGACGAAAAAAGAAGAATAGGGTTAAGGAATGAACGACACGACCACTGGCCCCGACCGTGACGGCATCTTTGCGGGCGATGATCCCTTTGTGCTGGCGCGCGCATGGCTGGCCGAGGCGGAGAAGACCGAGCCGAACGATCCCAATGCCATCGCCCTGTCGACGGTGGATGCCGACGGCATGCCGAATGTGCGGATGGTGCTGTTGAAAGACATCGAGGATGCGGCCTTTGTGTTTTACACAAACTACACGAGCAAAAAGGCGCAAGAGATTGAAAGTGCTGGTAAAGCTGCGTTTGTCTTGCACTGGAAAAGCTTGCGGCGGCAGATCCGGGTGCGCGGGGTTGTGACGCGCGAAGAAGGTGCGCAGGCGGATGCCTATTATGCCTCGCGCAGCCTGAAGTCGCGTTTGGGGGCCTGGGCTTCGGATCAATCCAAACCGCTTTCATCGCGGGGGGCGCTGGTGGCGGAAGTGGCGCGTCAGACGGCGCGCCATGGCCTTAATCCGCCGCGTCCGCCGTTCTGGGGGGGCTTCCGGATTTCACCGCTCGAGATCGAATTCTGGGCCGATGGTGCCTTCCGGTTGCATGACAGGTTCCGTTGGTCGCGGGCGGGGTTAGTAGCACCTTGGGATATTGCGCGCCTGCACCCTTGACAGTCACGATTGCGGATAAGAGATAGATGCTTCTGGGTTCCGTGCACGTCAATTCGCCGGAATATTGCGGGGTTACAGTTCATCCTAGACGATTGCCGGGGTCGTATTCCCCATGACAGACAGCCGTAATCATGCGACGATTACGGCGGTGGGCTTAATCTGGGGAAGCGGCCGACGCCATGGAAGAAGAAATGAAGGCGATGCCTGTTGTGCATGGCCACGTCAAATGGTTTGACCCCGTCAAGGGGTTTGGCTTTATCGTCAGCGAAGGTGCGGGATCAGACATCCTTTTGCACGCAAATGTGCTGCGGAATTTCGGACAAAGTTCGGTTGCCGATGGCACGCGCATTTCGGTGCGGGTGCAGGAAACCGCGCGCGGGGTGCAGGCGGTTGAGGTGGTCAGCATCGAACCGCCGCAGGCCGGGGCCTTTCCGTTGAACGAAGATGCTGTTGTGGCCACGCCCGAGATGATCGCGGCGCAGCCCCTTGAACCCGCACGCGTCAAGTGGTTTGACAAGGGCAAGGGGTTCGGTTTTGCCAATGTATTCGGCAAGACCGACGATGTGTTCATTCATATCGAAGTCCTGCGGTCTTCGGGATTTGCCGATCTGCAGCCGGGCGAAGCGGTCTGCCTGCGAATCATCGAGGGCAAGCGGGGCCAGATGGCGGTACAGGTGGTTTCATGGGAAATGGCGGCGCGATCCTGATCTGGTGTGGCCTGGCCGGCCTTTTGTCTGGCCCGGCCTTTGCGGCCTGTAGCGACAGCACGCTGATGCTGCAGACAGAGACGGGGGTGACCTCGCGGTTTACGGTCGAGGTGGCTGATGACGGGGAGGAACGCGCGCAGGGCCTGATGCACCGCGCGCGTATGCCGCTGGCGGCGGGGATGCTTTTTGTCTATGACCACCCGGGCCGTGTTTCCTTTTGGATGGAGAACACGCTGATCCCGCTGGACATGCTTTTCGCCGATCCCACGGGCCGGGTGCTGCATGTGCATGAGAACGCCGTGCCGCTGGACCGCACACCGATCCGTGGGGGCGACAACATCAAGTATGTGCTTGAAATCAACGGCGGGCTGGCGCGGCGCATGGGAATCGGCGAAGGGGCGTTGATCGCGCACCCGGCCATTGACCAGACAATTGCCGCCTTGCCTTGCACCGTCGAATAGGGCTTTTCATTTGTTGCGGTTTGCTGTTATCAGCGCCGCCAGTCGGGGCGTAGCGCAGTCTGGTAGCGCGACGGTTTTGGGTACCGTAGGTCGAGAGTTCGAATCCCTCCGCCCCGACCACTTTCACAGCCTTGCTTGCCTGTGCGCCCTGATCACGCCATATCTGGCAGATGAACGCGAGCACCCCCCTGATTGCCTTTGATAACAGCTATGCCCGTGATCTGCCGGGCACCTATGTGCTGCAATCGCCCGATCCGGCCCCTGCGCCGCGGCTGTTGCGCCTGAACAGCGCGCTGGCTGTCGAGCTTGGCCTTGATGCCACGGCAATTGCCCCACATGCTGCGGACTGGTTTTCGGGCACCAAGGTGCCGCAGGGCGCCCTGCCGTTGGCGCAGGCCTATGCGGGGCATCAATTCGGCGGCTTCTCGCCGCAGCTGGGCGATGGGCGGGCCCTCTTGCTGGGCGAAGTGATCGACCGTCAGGGCAACCGGCGGGACATCGCACTGAAAGGGGCGGGACCAACGCCGTTTTCGCGCAATGGTGATGGGCGGGCGGCCATCGGCCCGGTCTTGCGCGAATATCTGATGGGCGAGGCGATGCACGCCCTTGGCGTGCCAACGACGCGGGCGCTGGCCGCTGTGGCCACGGGGGCGCCGGTCTACCGCGAAGATGTGTTGCAAGGCGCAGTGTTGACGCGGGTGGCCGCCAGCCATCTGCGGGTGGGGACATTTCAGTTCTTTGCCGCGCGGGGCGATATGGCGCGCGTCAGGGCGCTGGCGGATTACACGATCGCGCGCCATGACCCCGATCTGGCGGGCCAAGCCGACCGGTATCTGGCGCTGTTTGACCGGGTGATCGCGCGTCAGGTGCAGTTGATTGCGCAATGGATGGGGCTGGGGTTCATTCATGGCGTGATGAACACCGACAATATGACCCTTTCGGGCGAGACGATCGACTATGGCCCCTGCGCATTCATGGAGGGCTACGCCCCCGGCACGGTGTTTTCGTCAATCGACCACAGCGGGCGCTATGCCTATGCCAATCAGCCGCTGATCCTGGGGTGGAACCTGGCGCGGCTGGCCGAGGCGTTGCTGCCGTTGTTTGATGATGACAGCGACAAGGCGGTTGATCTGGCCAATGCGCGTCTGACGGCGATTGCCGGGCAATATGCCGTGGCCTGGACCGGGGTGATGCGGCAGAAACTGGGGCTGGCAGGCGCGGATGCGGGTGATCAGGCGCTGGCCGAGGGGTTGCTGACGGCGATGGCGGGGCAGGGGGCAGACTGGACGCTGACCTTTCGCAGGCTGGCCACGGCGGTTGATGGCGATGACAGCCGTCTTGCCCCGCTGTTTGCCGATGCGACGGGCCTGCGTGCATGGCTGCCGCAATGGCGCGCGCGGCTGGCGGATGATGCAGCAACGCGCTTGCTGGCGGCAAATCCGGCGGTCATTCCCCGCAACCATCTGGTCGAGGCCGCGCTTGATGCAGCACAACAGGGCGATCTTGCCCCGTTCGAGGCGATGCTGGCCGCGGTGACCAACCCCTTTGCCGATACCGCAGGGCGCGAGGTCTATTCCTTGCCCGCGCCAGCCGGGCTTGCGCCGCATGTCACCTATTGCGGCACCTGATGCAAGGGGATGGCAGAGCGGTGGAGGCGGGTATCGGAATCGAACCGATCTTCACGGATTTGCAATCCGGTGCATAGCCTGCCTGCCCACCCGCCGAGCCGCTGCTGATTGGGGGGAGATAAGCCAATCAATCGCCTGATGCAAGGGCCAGACGCAGCTGGGTGGCCTTGCATCCAAAACGCTTTGATTGACGTACCTCACAATCGTGTGGATACTGTGCGGAAACGGGGAGAGTTTTGTGCGGCCCACTGTCAATGATATCGCGCGCGAAGCCGGTGTAAGCCTGGCGACCGTGGACCGTGTGCTGAACGGTCGCCCGGGCGTGCGCGACAAGACAATCCGTGCCGTGAACGAGGCGATCCGCACCCTTGGCTATGTCCGCAACGTGGCCGCGGCGAACCTTGCGCGCCAGCGGATTTACCGGTTTCTGTTCGTGCTGCCTGATACGCAAACGCAATTTGTGGACTCGCTCAAGGCAGCAATCGCCGAGGTGGCACGCGGCCCGCTGGCCGAAAGCTGTCAGGTGATGGTGGCCACCGCGCCGCTGCGCGATCCGCATGCCATCGGCGCGGCGGTGCAGCAGTACCGTACGGAGTTTCTGGATGGCTGCGCCATCATGGCGCATGAAACACCCGATGTGCGCGACCTGATCATCCACCTGAAATCGGAAGGCACGGCTGTCGTCTCGTTGATCATGGACCAGCCGCAAACCCCGCGTGATCATTTCGTTGGCATCGACAATGAGGCTGCGGGCCGCACGGCCGGCGTGTTATTGGGCCGTTTCGTGGGACAAAAGCCCGGAAAAGTGGCGGTTGTGGTCAGTTCGATGCTGGCACGCGACATGGTCGAGCGGCGGCTTGGGTTTGACCGGATCATGGCCGAACGCTTTGCGCATCTGCAGGTCTTGCCGTCGGTCGAAGGGCATGACGACCGCGTGCTGACCGAACAGATCACAATGGCCTGTCTTGCCTCGCATCCCGGGGTTGTCGCGATTTATGTCGCGGGCGCAGGGACGCGGGGGGTCACCGAAGCCATTGAAAAGGTGGCCTTGCCGAATCGGCCGGTTGTTGTGGCGCATGAGTTGACAGCCCACACGCGCGCAGGGCTTGTTGATGGCGCCATCGATGCGGTGATCGCGCAGGACGTGGGTCATCTGGCACGGTCCGCCCTGCGCGTGCTGCGGGCCAAGACAGACCGTCTGGCCATCGATGCTGGCCAAGAACAGATCAACATCACCGTGCTTTTGCGCGAAAACCTGTCGCCGATTTCGGCGCGAATCCTGACCGCAGCAGCCGAATAGCGGCCCGCGCTGAATTCTGGGTCATTCGTGCGTTTCCATCATTTTGAGGTACGTCCCTCAAAAATTGCTTTACAAGGGTATGGGCGTTGTCGCACAGTAGTCCAACAAGACAACAGCGGGGGATTCGCACCCTGCGGCGGATGACTTCAACCTGGGAGGAAAAGATGACGAAACCGATGCTTGCCGCGTCTGCGGCGATGGCGCTTGTGCTTGGGGCAACCTCGGCCAAAGCGGATGGAGAGCTGACCCTGTGCTGGGCGGCGTGGGATCCGGCCAATGCCCTGGTCGAGCTTTCGAAGGAATTCGAAGCGCAATCTGGGACCAAGATGAACTTCGAGTTCATTCCGTGGCCGAACTTCGCCGACCGGATGCTGAACGAGCTGAACTCGGGCGGTCAACTGTGTGACCTGCTGATCGGGGACAGCCAGTGGATCGGCGGCGGGGCCGAGAATGGCCATTACGTCAAACTGAATGATTTCTTTGATGCCAATGGCATCAGCATGGGCGATTTCGCCCCGGCGACGGTCTATGCCTATTCAACCTGGCCGAAGGGGACGGAAAACTACTACGCCCTTCCGGCAATGGGCGATGCGAACGGCTGGTTCTATCGCAAGGACTGGTTCGCGCGGCCAGAGTTGCAAGAGGCGTTTCAGGCGGAATACGGCCGCCCGCTGGCCGAGCCGACAACGCAGCTGGAACTGATGGACATCGCAAAGTTCTTCCAGGGGCGCGAGATTGACGGGCAGACGGTCTATGGCGCGTCGATCTTTACCGAGCGCGGGTCGGAAGGCATTACGATGGGCATCACAGGTGCGCTTTATGCCTGGGGTTTCAAGTACGAGAACACGCCCGGTTCCTATGACATGCAAGGGGCGGTCAATTCGCCTGCGGCGGTCGAGGCGCTGGAGTTCTACAAGGGGCTTTATGATTGCTGCACGCCGCCCGGTTACACCAACGCCTATATGACGGAATCGCTGGATGCGTTCAAATCCGGTCAGGTGGCGATGGCGATGAACTGGTTCGCCTTCTTCCCCGGCCTTTACGCCGATCCGAATACCGGGGGTGACAAGATCGACTTCTTCGTGAACCCGGGCCAGAACGTGCAGGGGTCAACCCTTGGCGGGCAGGGGATTTCGGTGGTCAGCTATTCCGACAATCAGGAAGGCGCGCTGGAGTACATCAAGTGGTTTGCCCAGCCTGACGTGCAGGCCAAGTGGTGGGCGCTTGGCGGGTATTCCGCACATAATGCCGTGCTGAACGACCCGGGCTTTGCCACCAGCCAGCCCTTCGCCGGTGATTTCCTGACGGCGATGGCAAACGTGCAGGACTTCTGGCAGGAGCCGGCCTATGCCGAACTGCTGCTGGCGATGCAGGAGCGGATGCACAACTACGTGGTGGCCGGTGAGGGCACTGCACAAGAGGCACTGGATGGTCTGGTCGAAGACTGGACCGAAGTGTTCGAAGCGGAAGGCAAACTGTAAGCCCTGTCTGCAAAAGCCCCCCGGCCATGTCTCTCCCTGTTGGCCGGGGGCACCTTTCTTCTGTCCCTGATCTGTTCGCCGCAGAGGAGCCCCTGCGCCCATGACCCATTCCGCAATGGATGCCGCCGCCCGGGCCACGCCGCCCAATCTTGCCCGCCGCATCCGGGGCCTGTCTGACCGCACGATTGCGTGGCTGTTCGTTGCGCCGACGATCTTTCTTTTGCTGGCGATCAACATCTTCCCGCTGATCTGGACGATCTATCTGTCCTTCACCGATTACCGCGCCAACCGCCCGAACCGCGAGGTGGAATGGGTGGGGCTGGAAAACTATCAGCGCATCCTGACGGATGACGGCATCTGGGCCAACATGCAGGCCACCGCGCATTTCCTGATCTGGACGATCTTCTTTCAGGTGCTGATCGGGTTCACGCTGGCCTGGCTGATCAACAAGAAATTCAAGGGCAATGATCTGTGGACAACGCTGATCGTGCTGCCGATGATGCTGTCACCTGCCGTTGTGGGCAACTTCTGGACCTTCCTGTACCAGCCACAA